>CAYUPT010000200.1:0-5796 GCA_964446725.1 uncultured Bradymonadales bacterium
AGGCCATACCCGACGAGCAGCTCTTTTTATTTACCGTCGACACCGACCAGCCCTGGGTCTACGACAGCTGGCTGTCATCGGCGATCCTGGCCTGGCTCGACGGAGCCGGCGGCGCCGAATTGTCGCTGCTTGCGCGCAACGTACTGTGCGCCCTGGCACTGGGCATGGCCGCCTATATTCTGGCCCGACGCCACCGCCTGGTGCGCACCGTGGTCGGCGGGTGGCTGGCGGCTCTTGCCGTAGTTGCCATCTTTGCCGACACCGGTCCGGCGGCGCTGGTGGCCCTGCCGAGTGCCGTCGGCGTCGCCGCAGCGGTGGCCATCATCGAACAACGGCGCCGCCTCATCGTCGCCGCGCTCATCCCCGCCGCCGCGTTTACGACCGTCAATCTCGATTTCGCCGCCGCCATTGCCATCGCCATGATCGGCGCTGTGGCCGCCATCACCGTGTTGCGACAGCGAGGCGACGACGACGGCATCTCGTCGCTCCTCTGCGCCGCAATCGCCGCCTCCGCCCTGTTGGCCCCATTCGGCTTTGCCTACGGTCCCGGTGCCCTGGCGGCGACGATCACCGCCGCCTACGGCGCGCCGGCCGGGTTGTGGACGGCGCCAGTCGTCGTGCCCGTCGTCGCAGTCGCCGCCTCCGTATTCGCCATCACCCGCTACGGCGCCGATGACCAGACTTGGTCGACACCGGCTCGGATTGCGATGGTCCTGCTTTCGGCGGCGTCGACACTTCTGGCGCCGTCGACGGCGCCGGTCTTCGGGATGGTCGTCGCATTGGCAATTGCCGGGCCCCTGGAGGTGGCACTCGACGCCGATGGCGACCGGTCTTCGACAACGTCGCCGGGCCCACTGTCGATGATCGCCGCCCTCGTCGGCGCCGGTGGACTGGCGGTCGTCGTCCAGCCCGGCGTCGATACCCGGGCGTCGATCCTCAACACCATCCACGGCGATCTTCGCACCGAAGCGCCCCATCCCGGCACCATGCCCGAAGCGCTTCCGCTTCGCTGCCTCGAAGACCTTCGCGAAGTCTCCAGCGAATTGCGCATCTACCACGACCCCGATCACGCCGGCTTCGTGCTCTACCACCTGTTGGACGTCGAACGGCTGCGGCCGCTCAATTTCGACGATCACCGCCACCTCGTCGACGACGGGTTGCGCACCCGGGCCGACGTCCTTCGCAGCGAGCCGGTGGCCCGCGGTCTCTTTTCGGAATGGGAGATCAACGCCGCCGTCATCGACCGCAATGACTATCCCCAGGTCGCCGACGAACTCGACGAAGCCCACGGCTGGCACGACCTGCGCGCAGATCGCGGCGAGGACTTCGGCTGCTTCGTCACCGTCGACTGACGCCGTCTCCACAACGGCCCCATCGCCTCTGCCCCCGGCGCCACAGGTGGCCAAAAATGGTGTTCCTTGTTTTGGCGACTTGCCATTTCGCGGCCTTGCTTATCTTTAAGTGCAGCGGAGCGAATACTCCTCCGCTCGGATTATGAAGCGAGGTTTGTGATGTGGCGAATGACCTGCGTGGCCTGTCTTATTCTCATCATCATGCCGTCGATGGCCGCCGCCGACTCCGGCGCCGTCGACGACTTCTGTCCCGACTCCAACCTGACGTGCCGACCGGTCGGCCCCGATATTGGCCCCGGCCTCGACGTCCACTACGGTGTGGCCGGCATCTACGGACTGCCCTCGCTTGAGGCGCCCGGCGACGCCGGCGACGGCCCGTCGACGATCTACTTTCACTCCACCGGCACTGCCGTCGACCAGCCCGTCACCGCCGCACAAGGCGACGGCGTTGTCGACTCCGCGGTCCCCGACGGCGCGCCCATTGTCGTCCAGCGCGACGAGACCACCGGCGGTTTTGTCGACGAGGGCGGCGAGCGCGTCCTGCGCATCCACGACGACAATGGCGATGGCCATGCCCAGCTGGAGACCGACGACGAAGCCACAGACGACGGCGACATCGGCGGTGAAGCCGGCGAAATTCGATCCTTTCAGACCGCCTATATGGACTGGATGTTCATTCCCGTCATCGAGGTCACCGACGTCGACGGCGCCGTCAGCGACGTCGATGCCCAGCGAGCACTGGAGACCGACGAGGAGCATATTGCGGCCTGCTTTGAACCCGGCGGCTACGATGCCGACGGCTCTGTCGTCGTCGATCTTCACCTGTCCTACAACGGCATCGTTCAGGCCGTAAACGGCCACACCGACGCCCTCGAGCCCCGCCAGGCCCGCTGCATTCTGGAGCGCGCCTGGAGCTACGAATTTCCGCGCCTGGCCAGTACCGCCGACGAACCCTCTCGCGTCCAGTACCGCGTCGACTTCGTCGGCCAGCCCACCGAGACGCCCTCCGTCGATGACGACGACCCGGTGTTGATGCTCGAGCGGCTTCGGACCTCGGCGCCCGAACTCGACGACTCGATTGCCGATGCCATGGTCGACAATCTCAGCGAAACTCAGTTTTGTGCCGCCGCCGGCCTCGATGAACTGCCGGAGGAATTGGTCGTCACCGAGGTCCACGGCCAGTGGCGCCGCTCCGACGGCAATCGCTACAGCCCGTCACAGCTCGATATCACCGTCCACAACAAGACCTCCTCGCAAATGCCGTCCTCACAGGTCGTCTCCTGTTATGAGACGGCGCTTCGGCAGTGGGATTTTGAGCTCGATGAAGATGAGATGCCCGACGACATCTCGGCATCGATGTTTGTGACGACCCGCCCCGCCGGATGGCAGGGGATGTAGGACTGAAAACTCAGCGCGCTCTTTCGCGTCGCGGCGCCGATTTGGTATAACGGCACTCCTTATGAGGATGCCGTTTGACGTCCCCCATATCGAGCGACTGCTCGCCGCCTTGGCGGCGCTTATTGTCGGCCTCTTCGTCGTATTGTCGCCGACCGACGCCGAAGCTATCGACGACCCGTCGCTGGACTACCACACCATTGAGACCTCCCACTTCTACGTCCATTACTACGACGGCCTGGAGGCACTCGCCCGCCGCACCGCGGTAGCTGCCGAGGAATCCCACGAGATATTGTCGCCTCTTCTGGACTGGGAACCGGCGGCGAAAACCCATATTCTGGTCTCCGATCAGGCCGACCGAGCCAACGGCTTTGCCCGGGTCTACGGGCGCAACTTCATCACCATCTACGGCAAACCGCCGACACCGGAGAATAATCTGGGCTACTACGACGACTGGCTCCGGGTCCTCGTCTACCACGAATACGTCCACATCCTTCATCTCGATACCAATCACGGCCTGTCGCAGTGGGTCAATCGGGTCATCGGCAAACAATTTCACCCCAACGCCGTCTCGCCGCGCTGGCTTATCGAGGGCATCGCCGTCTACCTCGAAAGCGTGCGCACCGGACGGGGGCGCGTCGACAGCCCGATATTCAAGATGTGGCTTCGCACGGCGGCGCTTGACGATGAACTCTTCTCGCTGGGCCGGGCCAGCGGTCTGCCCTTTGAGTGGCCCTCGGGGACCGGCCCCTATCTGTACGGCGCCTTTTTTGTCGACTACCTGGTGCGCAACCACGGCGAAAACTTTCTTCGCGATTTCAGTCATCACTACGGCCGGCAGCTCGTGCCCTTTGGATTTAACCGAACCACCCACGATCTTACCGGCAGCACCCTCGATGAGCACTGGGATGACTTTATCGAGGAGACCATCGACGACGCCCGGGCCAAAAAAGAGGCCGTCGAGGAGGCCGGCCGCACATCACTGGACGTGTTGACCGATACTGGAGGCCGCAACCGCTATCCCGTCATCCGCCCGAACTCCGGCGGTGACGTCACCTACATGCGCGCCAACCTGACGGATCACCCTTATTTTACGGCGTTATCGCGCTCCGGTGAGACGACCGATGAGATTCTGGACGCCGACCGCGCCGCCGGCCCCTCGGCCTGGGATCCCGACGGCGAGACGCTGTATTTTTCGCGCACCGAAACCGAGCAAAACGTCTACAGCTACCAGGATCTCTTCGCCTACAACACGGAATCCGAGCAGTTGCAGCGGCTGACCACCGGTGACCGGGCTCGCGAACCGGACGTCCACCCCGACGGCACCCATCTGGTCCATGTGCGCAATCGACAGGGTTCGATGGAACTCGTCGAGCGCTCCATCGACAACCCCGACGACAAGCAGATTCTCGCCGGACGCCACGACTGGCCGGCCGATACCGATGGCCACTGGCAGCAGATCTCCCAGCCGGTGTACACCCCCGACGGCGACGGCGTCGTCTTTAGCTGGTGGCGCCTCGATCGCCGCCAGCGCGACCTGTATCGCGTCGACCGGCATAGCGGCGACATCCAGGCCTTGACCGACAGCCCGGCCCACGACATCGACCCCTCCTTTGGCCCCGACGGCCTTCTGTACTTTGCGAGCAACGTCGACGGCATTTTCAACATCCACGCCATGGACGTCGACGGCGGTCAGATCTGGCAGGTCTCCAATGTCTTGCGCGGTGTCTTTCATCCCAGAGTCAGCGACGACGGTCGCTGGGTGTACGTCTACACCTACACCCACCGCGGCTTTGAAATCGCCCGCTTTCGCCACCCCGGCCACTTCCAGCATCCCGACCGACGCGCCGGCGAGCGCTCCCGGCCCGCCATCGACTTTCCGGAGATCGACGACGGCGATATCGGCGAGCCCGAAGCCTACAATCCACTTCCCTGGATGGGACCGATGTTTTTTACGCCGGAGGCCGGCGTCCTCACCGGCGGCGCGGGGCTGGCGGCAACGGTATCCGGCTACGACCCCGTAGAACACCACGAGTACTCGGTGAGAGGTTCGTTGACGACCGGCCCCGATTTTACAGACGGCGGCGGCGGACTCAGTGTGCGCTACGACTACTCCGGCGGCGCCGTCGATATCCGGACCGAAGCCCAACTGCGGGATATCCCGCGCTCCCAGAATTTGATCGCCGGCGGCCGCTATGTCCCCTACGTCGAGCGCCAGTATCTGGCAGCACTGCGCCTGGCGTACCCGATTATCTCCGGCGAACACCGGGTTTCACTGTCGACGCGCTACCGCATCGACTACACCACGGAGCGCGATCGCGGCGATGTGGAACTCGAGCCCGGTGACCAACCTCCCGTCGAACCGCGACTGGGCTTTCACAACGACCTGTCGTTTAGCATCAACTACGCCAATACCGATCGCTATGCCCATTCGATCTCGACGGAGCGCGGCATCCGCGCCGGCACCGGGCTCAACCTCCATCACCCCGCACTGGGCCACCCCGAAAGTGCGGTGGTCTTTAACTACAACTTCGATTTCTACCAGCCCAACCCCTGGCTGGACCGCCACGTCCTGGCACTACGCACCCGCGGTGCCTTAAGCCGCAACGCCAGCGGTCGACTCCGCCGCTTTGGCATCGGTGGTCCCACTCCCCAGGACGTGCTGATGAGCACCGTATTTCAGGATGCTTCCTCCGGATTTCCGCTGCGCGGCTATCCTCCCGGCGCAATTCGCGGCAGTCAGTACCAGTTGACGAAACTGGAGTACCGATTTCCCGTCGCCGAATTCGACCACGGCTTTGGCACGGCACCGGTATTTATTCGCAACCTCAAGGGCATGGCATTTGCCGACACCGGCACGGCCTACGATGGCGTATTGATCGACGCCGACTTCGCCACCGGGGTCGGCGCCGAGCTGCAGCTGGACGTCGTCTTCGGCTACACCACCCGCAATCAATTCCGACTGGGCTACGCCCGCGGCCTCGACGACGAACTCGGCATCTCGGAGTGGTACCTCTTCTTCGGCGGCGGCTGTTGAGGACCGGCGTGT
>CAYUPT010000200.1:5806-7055 GCA_964446725.1 uncultured Bradymonadales bacterium
CGACCTCACTACACGTACCAGACCACATCTGCCCTCTATCACGACCGACCTGCTGTATGGTGATTTCTACGATGTATCGAATTCGACGCTGTGCTCTATTCGCCACGTTCCTCGCGTCTTCGCTATTGCTATTCGCCTCACCGGCGATAGCCGACAACACCAATAACCTCGAATTTATCGAGGGTGAGGACGACTTCGGAGACGGCGATCGACCAGAGGGACTCCACGGCAATCTGGGTGTCGAGGCCAGCTTTAACCTCGTCTCCAACCACAACCGCGTCGGTCAGGCCGACGGTCTCTCACTACACCTCGGCGGCGGGCTCAACGGAGACCTCGATTATTTTCAAGGCGATCACGCACTGCGCAACACACTGAACTACAACACGAGTTGGGCCAGGACTCCATCACTCGAAAAATTCGTCAAAAACAATGACCTCGCCGAACTCGAAAGTCTCTACAACTACTACATCACCGACTGGATGGGCCCCTTTGCCAGAGCCAGTGTTGAGACCTCGGCATTTCGCACCAATTTTGTAACCCCTGGACAGCGCGAATACGAGATTACGCGCATCGACGGCACCACTGACACCGTCACCACCGATCAGTTGCGGCTCGCCGATCCCTTTCGGCCCATCGAACTCTTTGAATCCGTCGGTGTCTCGATGGAACCGGTGCGCGATGAGCGCCTCTCCGCCAGAATGCGTCTGGGCGCCGGCGGACGCCAGTCCTTCACCCGCGGCGTCCTGTCGGTGACCGACGAGCCCAGTGCCGAAGAGGCGGGCACCGTCCGGGAACTCGATAATGTCATCCAGGCCGGCGCCGAGGCCTTTGTGGGGTTGGAGGGCCGCTTTCCGGAACAGCGCATCCAGTACCGCGTCGGCGCCACGTCGCTGGTGCCGCTGATCAACAACGACGAAACGGAGCGCACGGCGCTGGAGTTGACCCGCATTGGACTGACCGCCAACGCCCGGGTTGCGCTCTTCGACTGGATGGGCCTCAACTACAATCTCCGGGTGCTCAATGACCCCCAGCTCGTAGAGGGCGTCCAGGTTCAAAACAGTCTGCTGTTGACGTTTAACTACACATTGCTTGATACCGACGGCGGCGACGAGTAATCCCCGGCGCCCCTCCACCGCGGCGCGGGGAGGTGGCTGAGCGAGCGTATGCGAGTGAAGTCGGAGGGGTCGATGTC
Source organism: uncultured Bradymonadales bacterium (assembly GCA_964446725.1). Lineage (GTDB taxonomy): Bacteria > Myxococcota_A > Bradymonadia > Bradymonadales > Bradymonadaceae > SLJM01. The sequence continues at coordinate 6,999 of CAYUPT010000200.1, forward strand.
GAATCAGAGATTCGCGTCGACCCCATCGACTGCTCGTTACACTTCACTCGCAGCCAC
>CAYUPT010000201.1:0-1647 GCA_964446725.1 uncultured Bradymonadales bacterium
CAGAACGCTCACTGGACGAATTGCTAAAGCGCCAGGCCGAACTCCAGGAGCGCATCCAAAAGGTCGGCGGCTGGTCCTGGGAACACCGCGTCGAAGAGATGCTGGACCGACTGGGGGTGACCGACTGGATCGATGTGCCGATGCGTAGGCTGTCGGGCGGACAGCGCCGTCGCGTCGATCTGGCTCGAGTGTTGCTCGAAGCGCCGGACCTGCTGTTGCTCGACGAGCCGACCAACCACCTCGATACGACCGCCGTCGAGTGGCTCGAGGGCTGGCTTATCGATCACACCGACACGGTGATGTTCGTCACCCATGACCGCTACTTTCTGGAGCGCATCGCCGATCGCATCCTCGAGATCGACGCCGACGGATTTTACGACTATCCGGGCAACTACCAGACCTTTATGGAGCGCAAACAGCACCGCCAGAAGATCCGCAAGCGCACTGAAAAGAAGCGAAAAAAACAGCTCAAAAAAGAGCTGGAATGGCTCAGTGGCGGCGTCAAATCCCAGAATACGCGCTCCAAAAAACGCATCGAACAGATCGAAGAACTCAAAGCTCAGGACCCGGTCTACATCGAGCGCTCCATTGAAATGGAGCTCGCCGAAGCCAGTGATTTCGGCGACGTCATCGCCAATGCCCGGGGACTGTGGAAGAGCTTCGACGGCGACAACTTGCTGGAGCGAGCCCACTTCGAGGTCCGCCCCGGCGATAAAATCGGAATCATCGGTCCCAATGGATGTGGCAAATCGACATTTATGAATATTATCGCCGGCAACGAGCGATACGACGCCGGCACCGTGGAACTCGGAAAAAAGACCGAGATCGCCCATCTCCATCAGGACGCGCCGTTCGCCGATCCCGATGACACCGTCTTCGAGGCCTTTAGCGAAAGCGATTACGTCTGGATCGGCGACCACCGCTATCACAAGCAGAGCTATCTGAAGCGATTTTTATTCGATCGCCACCTGCAAAAAAGCAAGATGCAGTCTCTCTCCGGCGGTCAACAGCGGCGCTTTGCCATCGCCAAGATCTTCGCACAGGACCCCAATCTGCTTCTGCTCGACGAGCCGACCAACGACCTGGACATCATGTCTCTGGAGGCCCTCGAGAGCGCGCTCGAGGACTTCGATGGCTGCCTGGTGACAGTCAGTCACGACCGCTTTTTCCTAAACCGCGTCTGCGACGTCATCGTCGCCTTCGAAGACGGAAAATTGGTGCGCTACGACGGCAACTACGACGACTACCGCCAGGAGCTGGAGGACGACGAGGAGTCGACATCGACGTCCAACCACTCCGCGTCGACCTCGGCAACGACGTCAGCCAACAATAGCTACTCCAGCTCATCGAGCAGCGAACAAAAGGGATTGAGTTACCGGCAACAACAACGGCTCGAAGAACTCGAAGAGGATATCGAAGGCGTCGAGTCCAGACGCGACGAAATCCAGTCCACGTTGTCGGACCCGGAGTTCTACGAATCGAACGCCGATGAGATCGGACCGCTCAATCGCGAGCTCCAGCAACTCAATACAGAACTCGACGAATTGTGGCACCAATGGTCGAAGCTCGAAGAACAGCGCTCGTAGTTTTAGCCCCATTACGCCGCTGGCATAATGCCGGCGAGGCCGCCGGCGCTCCGTTCGTTCT
>CAYUPT010000201.1:1747-7054 GCA_964446725.1 uncultured Bradymonadales bacterium
TATGTTTTTTCCGCCACATCCGCCGGCGCTCCAACCCCCATTACGCCGCTGGCATAATGCCGGCGAGGCCGCCGGCGCTCCGTTCGTTCTCCCTACGCCATCGCCTGGTGCGCCTCCGGCCTCGGTGGCTTGACGCCCCCGGCGTCTATGTTTTTTCCGCCACATCCGCCGGCGCTCCAACCCCCATTACGCCGCTGGCATTACGCCGGCGCTCCAAAAAAGCCGGGCCGACATTTCGTCGACCCGGCTCCATTCATCGTTACCCGACGCCGTGTCAGCGATCCATATTGACCTGGCAGTAACAGCCCTCGGGATAGTCATCCCAGGCGCTCATATAGGCATCGAATTCCTCGGCAACTGTCTGGCCCTGTCCGACGTGTTCGGCGTTGCCGAAGCTGTCGCACAGACATTCGTCGCGCTCCCAGCAGGCGGCGGCTTCTTCGGTGTCCCCAATCGGTTGTAGATCGGGATCGTCCTGTGCTCCGCCTCCCTCGAATTGCCCTTCGCCGGCGTACCAATCACTCCAGCTCTGATTGATGTTGTTGATCGAACCATCACAGCTGTTGTCGAGGCCGTCGCACAACTCCGGCATCGGGCTGTAGACCTCTTCGCAGATCAGCTCCGTGCCATCTCCACTACAGTGGACTTCTCCGACCTTGCAGCGGTTGGTTTCAGTCGTCCAGTCATTGGGAGACGTCGGCGGCCCGGATTCGGTGATGTCGCCGTCGTTGTCGATATGGCACGGCTCACCGATCACACTGTCCATTCCCGGACAATCGACGGGGCACATATCGAGGCTCAGCGGCTCACAGACGTCGAATCCCCTGTCGCAGCTCGTTTCTCCAACCGGACACTCGCCGAATTCCGGATCACTGATGTCACAGGGTTCGCCCGCTGGAGTCTGGCAATCACAGGCGAGTCGAGTCGTTACTTCGTCGACGCCGTCTCCTCCGCGAATATCATCGCAGTATTCGGAGGTCATCGAAATTTGCTCGCGGTTGTCGCCACTGGGAAAATACCAGCCCTCGCCGCTTTCACTGCGATGGGGAATCGTTTCTACGGTGCCGTACTGTAGCCACTCCACTTTAAGAGCACTGGGATCATCGGGGACATTGCCCGAACCGTAATTCGAGATATCGACCTCAAACGTACACGAGATCTCATCGGCAATATTCAACAAAGCGTTTTCGAACTCCGCCTGATCATCAGCATGATAGGCCCCCTTACACTCCTGATTATCGACGGTCTGCTCACAGGGATCCTGACCGACGCCCTCATCGGGATCGCAGTCCTCTCCACAGCAGCCAGTTCCCATGGCAGCCGCCATTTTATTGTTGAAATCCTGATCGGTCGCTCCCCCGAGGCCAACGGCGTAATTGGTGTAACCATTGTCCCTGGCATCGCAAATGGCGTCGATGGTGTCCTCTCGTGCTGAATCATGGCAACAGGGTTGACCGTCGGTAACCACCACGCCTCCGGTCACCCGACCCGACTCATTCATACTCTGGCTGTCGGCAATCGTCTGCACGGCATCCCAGGTCGGCGTGCCTCCACTGGGATATGAGTCATCGAGTTCGTCACTGATAACCCCGTGCGCGTCATCTTGAGACACGATAATCTCGTCGGCACCATCTCGAAACTCACAAACCGGATCGGGGTCGATAAGTGAGCAGCCAAATTCGTCTCCCGAATTCGGACCACTGGTGATCCGACAGGTCGTGGTGTAGCCACTCTCGCAACCTGAAATCGGACAGGCGTAGTACTCGCAGGCCACATCCCCGCAATTGGCCGATAACCAGCTACACTCGGTAATTGGAGCCGGGAAAAAGCCCAGCCCAAAACGAAGTTCTTCCTGAAGTGATGCCACTGCATCGTCGATGGCCGACTCAGCCACCGACCACAATGTATTTCCGTATGGATCGGTAAGGTTGCCCATCGAACCCGATTGATCGAGCATCAAAAATACATTTGGCTTCTCCGGTTCCTCAACTTCTGTCACCGTCTCTTCACTACACGAGGGATCAAAATTCCATCCTCCACCGGCGACAGCGGCCGCCGGTAGCATCTGAATCGCGATCATCAAAAATATTGAAACGGCAATGGTCGTGCAGAGTGAACCGCGCTGTACCGACTTCGATTCTAAATTCGCAACCATCATTGTAATTCCTTCCCTAGGAGAACTCAGTATTTCTTAACAACTATTTTTTTATCTCGACCAGATGCTTCCTCGACGGCGCGGCCTTCCAATTTACCGGATGCCGTCGAGAATGCTCACTGGGCCTCGACATCAATCGAGATGTCGTAAAACGCGTCCGATTCCAATTGGCTGTCGACGACCAGATAGAGATGTTCATCCGATGGCGCGTCGAATACCATTTCTTGTTGACCAGACCACACCTGGTGACACGACAATGGATCGGTGCAGTCCTCTTTGACCGAGACGACGAGTTCATCTTGAAACTCGGTATCAATGTCGATCGTCACCTCATCTCCAGCACTTACATCCTGGAGTTCAAAAAAGAGGTCGTAACCCGGCGTCAGAAACGCGTTTCCATCTTCGGTCTTGCAGGTCGACTCCTCTCCCCCCACGCCAATTGTGGTGCCTCCATAATTGTCGAAAAATCCGACGGTCGACCCGGTCCATTCAAACGACGAAGAGACTGGAATTGGATGGTCACAATTATCGCCGGTACAGCGGTCATCACTGCACTCTCCGGTGGGACAATCGATAGTAAACTCTCGGGACACATCGGGGGAGGCCCTCATAAACTGACAGCCCTCCAGGGTGGTATCATCAATACATTCTCGTTGTTCCGATACCTGATTGCCCTGCTCATCGGTGCATTCCAACAACTCCTCGTAGTGCAGTTCGACCTCCACTGTATCAAAGTCGTCTGCTGTTAGCGGTTCGATGATCAAATTGTGAATGACATTGGTCTGAGGAACCATCACGAGCGATTCCTGACCACAGGCCACGACGGCATCGGCACTGTCACAAAACCCGGCTCTCAATTCCGCAACCGCCTCTCCCCCGGTATCGACGGTCAAGATTCCCGGCGTACTGGAAGCGGGAGTAAATTGATAAACCCCGGCGTTCATCGCCGCCCCACCACCGCAGCTGGCGGTCAGTTCGTTGTCGAAGTCATCGAAATCAACGGTCTGTGTATGATTGCCAAACCCGAGTTCGCCGAGGTCAATAAGTGGCCCGCAATTGCTGTCGATTGGCTGGGAGTCATTGTCGCCATTGCCGTTGTTGTCGCCGTTGCCGTCATTAGCATCGGGGTCCTGTTGGTTGGCATCCGGGTCTTGTGGGTCGGCGTCCTCTCGATTGTCGTTTTCGGTGTCGCCCCCAACATCCCCGGAATCATTGGTCTGTTGATCGTCTTGACCATTGGCTGAAGGAGGGAAGTTTCGGTGCCCGTCGTCTTGCGAACACCCGCTCATAAGGCCCATGACGACGGCCGAAGCCACGACAATCACGATTCGCCACCGCTGATCTCGGTAGACTCCATCAAAATTCATATTCACTCCCAGTTCTCGAATGCTATGACGTACAATACGGGTCGATAATACGCATCGACCGCTCGAGCCGCGCCAGATCGCTGTTCCCCCCAATGTATCCACTCTATAATCCAGTGGGCACTGGGTTTGTTGATCTTGGAGACCCCAGACTAGCGTCCCTCCTGCTGCCCGTCAATTGATGTGAGTACGGTTCAGTATCAAACCACCGAAAGCTGGGAGTCGAATAAAAAACCGGGCCGACAGATGTCGGCCCGGCAATACACTGGCTATGTTTTGGTACGTGCTATCAGCGACTCATATTAACTTCGCAGTAGCAGCCTTCCGGATAGTCATCCCAGGCGCTCATGTAGGCCTCGAATTCCTCGGCCTCTGTGGCACCACGACCGGCGTGCTCGGCATCACCGAAGTTGTCGCACAGACACTCGTCGCGCTCCCAACAGGCGGCGGCTTCTTCGTCTTCGCCGAGGGGCTGTAGGTCCGGGTCACCCTGGGCCCCGCCATCTTCGAATTGCCCTTCTCCGTCATACCAGTCGTTCCAGGTTTGATTGATGTTATTGATCGAACCGTCACAGCTGTTGTCGAGGCCATCGCACAGCTCTGGCATCGGGTTGTGGACCTCTGCACAGACCGGTTCGGTTCCATCGCCACTGCACTGAACTTCGCCGACCTTGCAGCGATTCGTTTCTGTGGACGGATCATTCGGGGACATCGGCGGTCCGGACTCAGTGATATCGCCCTCATTGTCGATGTGGCACGGCTCGCCCATCACATCTTCCATGCCCGGACACTCGACAGGGCACTCGTAGAGCGGAAGCGGTTCGCAAACACCGTAACCGCTGTCACACGTGTACTGACCGTCGGGACACTCCCCGAAATCGGGCTGTTCGCCGTCCGGGACGGCCTGACAGCCATCCCCCTCTTCAACCTGACAGTCGCACGCGAGCTGGGTCGTCACCTCGTCGACTCCATTTCCGCCGCGAATATCATTGCAGTAACTCGTGGTCAGTGAAATCTGGTCGCGACTGTCGCCGCTGGGGAAATACCAGCCCTCACCGCTCTCACTGCGGTGGGGAATGTCGTCTGTGACGCCGTACTGGGTCCACTGGACCTGGAGGGCGTCGGGGTCGTCGGGTGCCTCGCCCTCGTCGTGCAGCGATGTATCGACCCCGAAGGTACAGGAGATCTCTTCGCCGATATTGAGGAGCACGTTTTCGAACTCCTGCGGATCGTAGGCCTGGTAGGCCCCCTTGCAATTCGAGTTATTGACATTTGTCGAGCAAGGGTCTTGGCCGACACCCTCGTCGGGATCGCAACCGGCTCCGCAACAACCGGTTCCCATCGCCGCCGCCAACTCATTATTGAAATCCTGGTCGGTGGCTCCGCCGAGTCCGACGGCGTACATCAACTGGCCGTCATCTCTCGCAGAACAGGCCTCGTTGATCGCCGAACTGGCATTATTGGGATACCCATCGGTAATAATGAGTCCTCCGCTGGCGCGATCGGGGTCATTCATGCTCGCACTTTCGGCGGTGACGCGAATGCCCTCATCCGTCGGTGTACCACCGGTGGGACTGTCGGAGTTGAGGTGACTCATGATCGTGCTGTGATTGTTGGGAGCCGACGATTCTACGATATTCGCCCCCGTCGACGAACAGGTATACCAGCACCAAAACCACCAGCACGTCCACGAACATTGCCGATCCGGGAAATATCCCAGACCCAGGCGAATTTCGTCTTGAAGTGAGGAGCCCGCATTGTCGATGGCCTCGACGGCGACGTCCCACA
>CAYUPT010000202.1:0-7051 GCA_964446725.1 uncultured Bradymonadales bacterium
CGGCGGCGTCGAGCAATTCCAGCAGTTCATCGAGGCGCTCTGAAAATACGACGGCATCGGCATCGCCGGGCACCACCTTCGATAGCTCGTAGGCTCCCTCCATCCCCTCCGGTGGTGGCTCGCTACACTGGTCTTGACAGCCGGCGACGATCACCATCAACACCGCACAGATCGCGGTGATGTAGCGTCGTTGTTGGCATTGGACTCGCTCCATTGTGGCCTCGGATTCATCAATTTGCGATCGGTTCTTGTCGACGTCCGGCGCCCCCACAACGCCCGACCCTTCAGCAGCGCCGTCGATGGTCCCCGGTCACTGCGTTCTCTTCGTCCCTTGGGACCGCCGGCAATGTCGAGTATACTATCTCAACGTAACGAGTCGTACCGCGTTCACAAGCTGCCAACACGCCGAACCAAAGCTCGGTACGGCGTGTCGACAACGCTTTATAACGGGAGTGCCCCGATTCTGTGTCTCTACCCGGCGAAAACACTGTGAAAAGCACCCTGGTCGAACCACCACCGGAGTCGAGCGGACTGGATGAGGAGAGCGCTGACTTCATCCGCGCCGATTCGGTGCGAGAACTGGCCGAAAAAACCAATATCGGCAATGACGAAGTCCTCGACCGGGTCTTGCTTCCGGGCAAACGCTTCGGCTCCTATCACATCCTCGGGTTTGTGGCCGCCGGGGGCATGGGCGAGATCTACGCCGCCAAGCGCGTCAAATCCGACGGCTCAAAGTCGCGTCCGGTCGCTCTCAAAGTCATTACCGACGAGTACGCCAACGACTGGCGGATCATCGAGCGCTTTAAACGGGAAGCCCGGATCTCAAAGGCCATTCGTTCCCGCCACGTCGCCAGGGTCTACGAATTCGGGGAGTCTCCGCAAGGACACGCCTTCTTGTCGATGGAACTCCTCAACGGCGAGGAGCTCTTTGACCGACTCCATCGAAACCGGATGCTCTCCCCGTTTACAGTCGCCGAACTCACTCTGCAGATTCTCAAGGGACTTCACAAAATCCACGAATCGGGCTTTGTCCATCGCGACATCAAGCCCGAAAATATCTTTCTGGCTCACCGGGAAGATGCCAGCGACGACACCGTCAAGATCATCGACTTCGGTGTCGCCAAGCGCGCCGAGGAAAAGTCGGATCCGCTGCTGAGCGTCGCCGGCCAGATCTACGGCACGCCCCAGTACATCGCCCCCGAACAGGCCGTCGATCCCGATGTCGATCACCGGGCCGATCTCTACAGCCTGGGCGTGGTCATGTACGAATGCGTCACCGGGAACCTGCCCTTCGACGGCGAATCTTCGTACGACACCATCGTCGCCCATCAAAACGAAGAAGTCCCGCCGCTTCCGTCGTCCATCGATCCCGCCTTCGCCGATATCATCTATCAGGCGATGACCAAGGACCCGGAGCTGCGCTTTCAGTCGGCCCTCGAGATGGGACGCGTCCTCAAGCGATGGGTCGACGAGACGAGCTGGGTTGAGGAAACGGACTCTCAGGGCGGACTTCAACTCCAATCTCCCGGTGCTCTTAGCGATTCCGACGACATTGCCGACATCGACGAGACCGAAGAGGACATCCCCGTCGACCTCGTCGACCAACCCCATATCGAAGAGTCCGACCACGGCGACGACGGCTTCGACTCCAGGGCACCAACCCGGCTCGATGACACTCCCGGCGACGCCGCTCCACCAAACGACGACCTCGTCGACGACGCGCCACCACCGGCCGGTCCCGACTCCTCGGAACTGGGCACGGCACCGACAACCGACGACTTCAACGCCACCGATGAGCGCCTCGACACCGATGGCCCGACGCACCAAAGTGCTTCCGCCGAGTCGTCGGCTCCAAAAACCGCCGACGCCGACTCCCAGGCATCTACTCCGGCCCCGGGAGAAGATGGTCTGGACTCTGGCGGCGGGAACGCTGATATTTCGCCGCCAGCCATCGACGCCACCACCGAGTTGCGTACCCCGCGAACTCACAGCAACTCCGGCGAGACCAGCGAAAGTGACGCCCGCGCCGCTCAGATCGTCACCGGTATCGCCCTGGGCCTTCTGATTCTGGCCGTAATGTGGACGATTCTATTGTAAACTTCTATCCCCATTTCCGGTCCGGCAGCATGTTGACGGACCCTGCCAACCATGCTCCCTGAGACCGACCCGCTCGTACTCAATCCTCTTCGGCCCGGCGGCGCAGACATACCAGATACTCCACATTGCCCGCCGGTCCGTGCACCGGACAGTCGACGCCGTCGACAAACTCCAGGCCCAGCTTTTGGGCATCGTCGATGACGTCGTCGATCGCCTCCTGGCGATACTCGTCGTCGCGCACGACTCCTCCTTTGCCGACGCGCTCTTTGCCAACCTCGAACTGGGGTTTGATAAGCGCCACCACCTCTGCGTCGTCGCTAAGAAAGCGCAGCGTATTGGGCAACACCAATTCCAGCGAGATAAAGGAGCAGTCGATGACGGCCAGATCACAGACGTCGTCGATGGCATCTCTGTCCAGGTAGCGAATATTTTCCCGCTCCAGGACCTCAACCCGGTCGTCGTTGCGCAGCTTCCAGGCCAGTTGACCGTACCCAACATCGACGGCGTAAACCCTCCGGGCGCCGCGCTGCAAAAGACAATCCGTAAATCCGCCCGTCGATGCTCCGACGTCGATGGCAATGCGATCCGTGACATCGATCCCGCAGGCGTCGAGTCCGGCCTCCAACTTCATACCGCCCCGCGACACATAGGGCATGTCATCGCCGCGCAGATCGATATCGGCGTCGACGTCGATCTGGGTGCCCGCCTTGTCGACGCGCTGCTCGCCGACAAAGACGTCACCGGCCATCACCCGGGCCTTGGCCCGCGACCGAGATCGGACCAGATCGCGCTGGACCAGTAATTTGTCGATTCGCTCCGTATCACTCATTGCACTACCGCGCTGATGTAGGGGCTTAGAATCGATATTTCACTCCCGCCAACCGACGCCAATACGAGGCGCCGCACCGGGTGGACGCCGCTCGACGTCGACGCCGGGCGAGGTGATCGAATCGGCGACTCAGGAGGATTCGCCGAGTTCTTCGTCGTCGTAGTCGTAGATGTCGGCCAGAAAATTCGCCCGCCCCTCATCGTCGACGCGAACGGTGTAATACTCGATGTACACCGGAATCTGGCGCTCCAAAAAGATCGGGTGGTACTCCTCGCTGTCGAGGATCTGGCTGATATTGACGTCCTCGTCGGTCCCGCCGAGTTCCAGCAGTAATTCCGACAACTCAAAGGGCTGTTCGAGGCGGATGCAGCCGTGGCTGAAGCCCCGGACCTGGGAGTTGAACAGTCCCTTGTCCGGTGTGTCGTGGAGGTAGATATTGTCGTAGTTGGGAAAAATGATTTTGACAAAGCCCAGCGAGTTCTCGTCGCTGGGAAGCATTCTCACGTACTCCCACTGGCTGTGGCCGGGGTGCATCACCTCGTATCCATTGGCTTCGTACCACGAGGGGATGTGATCGGGATCGGTCTCATTGACGTCGATCTCGCCGGTTTCCCAGTCGACATAGGGAAATTGAGCGCGAAACTCCTCGAAGGCCTCGTCGTCGCCATCAAATAGCTGATTGCGCAGCCGGTCGAGTTGATCGACGCGAAAAAAGCGTTCCTCGTCGGTGCGATCCTGTTCCTCGTTGTAGACCTCGCGGGTCTCCGTCCAGGCACCGAGGGCATTTGCTGTCTTTTCGGCCAGCAGCTCGGCTTCCAACTCCTGGCGCTCCTCTTCGCTTAACTCCTCGATAGACGCCGTCTCTTCGGCCTCGTCGCCGGTGTCATCGCCTCCCGCTTCGTCGGCGAGTTCGCCTTCGATCATCTCGTCATCGATGTCGTCGAGTTCGACATCGCCATCGATGTCGTCGGCGTCGATCTGTGCATCGCCGTCATCGCCGGAATCGCGCTCGGGAAGACTGATCGATGATGTAATCGAGGCCAGTGTCACATCGTCTGTCGACAGCTCCTCGGCCCCCTGGCGGGCTTCCGACAGATAGTGATCGAATTTGAGTGCGTATTTGCGCTCGATCGATTCCTGGACGTCCGGCAATATTCGATGGGCGCGAATCCGCTCCGTGACATTCCAGTATGGATTGAAGATCACCCGATCGATATACGCCGACATCGGCGTCGGCGTTCGATTGGCGTATTCCTCTTCATCGGTCAGCGGATTAATATCCTTGTCGTTGTCGCCGACAATGGTCGCAAAGCGAAGCTGTCGCTCCTGCTCGTTCCAGACCTCCACCGTAAAATCCGGGATATTGACGAAGGTGTACGTCGGATCGCTGTGATCGACATTCGTCTCGCGCCACCGGTCGAGGTTCAATCCGATCTGGTCGAATCGGCGTTCGGCGGAGATATTGAGGCTATACCAGAAGACGTGGTTGGGCCGGCCGTCGACGTGCATCTGGTGGGTCTCCTGGTATTCGCGGATCGCCTCCTCCAGATCGTCGTCGAAGGTTTCATCGATGTCGACATCCTCCGGGAAATAGCCCTCGATGCGCAGGCGCTCTTTGAGATCGGCGACGATTCGGGAGCTGTGGCCGGGACGCAGATGATCGGCGCGCTCGACCTCCTGCCAGCCGCCGTTTTCTACGATATCGCGATAGCGCCGATACTCGTCGACGAGCCCCGCGTACTGCGGTTGCTGGGGGGGAATGGCATCCAGGCGCTGTCGGGGTTCGTCGCTGTCGAGGACGTCGGCGACGGCCTGGCGGATCTTGTCGTCGATAATATCGTGTTCGTTCTCCTCCGCGATATCCTCGGCGATATGCGACGCCTCGCGCCAGACCTGGCCGGCCAAAAAGCCGCCCCGATCGGGGTCGGGACGCCGCCCACTATCCTCGACATCGGGCTCGTTGTAGTAGTCCCAGTGGCGGGGATGAACAAAGATTTCTTTGATGTGCAGATGGCGCTGCTCTCCGGCGTAGCGCGCCAAACCTGTCGCCGAGATAGCCTCCAGTTCGGCGGCCGCATCGGCGATCGCCGATCGCTTGTCGCGATACTCCTCGATATTGTCCTGGAGGCGCTCGCCGTATTCGTCGGCCTCCAGCAACGCCTCGGTCAACGCGTCGTAGTTGTCCGAATGCAGCTCGAAGTTCGACTCCGGCTGTTCGACGAGCCACGCCACCGCCTGCTGGCGATCGCCGTCGGTGGCTTCCAACCCGTCGAATCCATCCACCTGTTCTCTGCGCTGCTCCAGGGCTTCTCGGGCCTGCGCGATGTCGTCGAGTCGGTAGGGCTCGTCGTCCAGATTGTGATCGTCGACGGCCAGAAGCGTCTCGATGACGGCCTCGCCGGTGGCATTGATTCCGTCCTCGTCGACCATGGCCGGCTCGAAATCGCGCTCTTCGTAGACCTCCCAGGCCAGCACCGAGTAGAAGGGCTCGTCGGAGCGCAACCGGTCGCGATCGGCTTCCGCCAGTTCATCGAGCCGCTCCTGGAGCGCCTGGCTTCCGGCGGCCTCCGCCGCCTTCGCCTCCAGGTAGGCGCCGACCGACTGCGACCACTCGTCGACGAATTCTTGGGCCTCCTCTTCGTCGATTGTCGCCTCCCCACAGCCGACGAACAATCCGGTCAGCAGACTCAATCCAACGGTCAATGTCAGGCGCTTGTGATAACTGTGTCGCATAATGTCCGGTGCACCGTGGGTGCCGCAAATAGAAATATGATTCACACAGAGCCGCATCGACAGCGGGTGGGTACGCGATTATACGATAGACACCGTCGTCAATGAAGAAAGCCATCGATATTTCCTGTAACATCGATGCTGGGTCCATCGCCCGACGGCGCCGACCGCGGGCTTCCGACCCCGATGCAGTGGCATCGAATTTGCTGATACTTCGACAGATTCTGCGAGGGCCTCCATGACTTCCATTCGCGATGCGGCCACGGTCGTCGTCGTCCGTCCCGGCGACAAAGGCCTCGAGACCTATATGCTGCGCCGCCACGGCGACCACGAATTCATGGCCCGCGTCTGGGTCTTTCCCGGCGGCGGTCTCGACGACCAGGACCGGCGCGCAGCCTCGAATCAGGACCGATTTGACCTCAGCCCCCGCCGGGCAGCTCGACAGTTGGGTATCGACGACGGGCCGACGGCGCTGGCCATCATCTGCTGTGCGATCCGCGAGACCTTTGAGGAGGCCGGCATTCTCCTGGCACAAGTCGCCGGAGACGACGCTCCAATCTCCTTTCGCGATCCCCAACGGCGCCGCGACTTCCGACAGATTCGCACCGCTGTCGACGAGGGCCAATGCTCGCTACTGGACGTCGCCCATCGACGAAATCTGCTTTTGGCTGCTCGCCGGCTGCACTACTTCGCACACTGGATCACGCCCCACTTCGAGAGTCGCCGCTACGACACCCACTTTTTTGTCGCACGCCATCCCCCCGGCCAGACCGCCAGCCACGACGACGGCGAAACCACCCACGGACGTTGGTGGAGTGCCAAACGGGCCATCGCCGCCTATCGCGACGGAGATATCGAATTGGCGCCCCCTACATTGCGCATTCTCGAACAGCTGCGTGGCTTCTCGTCGATCCCGAAATTCTTCGCCGATATCGACCAGCGCCCCCAGCCGCCGACGATCCTTCCCGCCGTCGGCGAAGCCACGGGCGATAGCGATGTGACTCTGCTCCTTCCCGGCGATCCGGACTACCCGAGCGCCGACCCCGAATTTGCAGTGGCCACTCCGGTGCGCGACGGCGTCACCCGGATCGTCCGGCGCCGCGATCAGTGGTTTTCGATCGGCGACGGCGATCGACACTGACATTTTCGATCTTTGAACTCGACAACCGGCAGTCGGTGATTTTGTTCATCTTCCGACAACGAACAGAATTTGTTCATCTTCCGACAACGAACAGAACCAGTGCCGGATACAAGTCGTCCGCGTCGCCGTCACCGTCACCGATGAAATCGACGACATCGAAACCAACGACACCACACGGATTGCAATGCCGCCACAAACACCCACCTAGAAATAGAAAAGTGCCTCCGAAGGAGATGGGCTAGTCATAGGACATA
>CAYUPT010000203.1:0-7051 GCA_964446725.1 uncultured Bradymonadales bacterium
TCCGGAAAATAGGTGGCGGCGCTCTTTCGGGGCAGGTCGTAGGGGACGACCTGAAAATCGGGGGCGACGCGCTCGGTGCCGCCGTAGTTGCTGACCAGATCGACGCGCTGTCCGGTCTTGAGGCCGGCCTCCTCGATATCGCGACGGTTGAGCATGACGACGCGCCGCGCATTTTCAATTCCGCGATAGCGGTCGTCGTTGGTGTAGACGGTAGTGTTGAACTGATCGTGACTCCGGACGGTCATCATCAGGTATTCGCCGTCATCGAGATCGTGTTCCGGAATGGGGTGGACCGTAAATTTGGCCAGGCCGTCGTCGGTGGCAAATTCTCCCTCGCGCACCGGGTTGGGCAGTGCGAAGCCGCCGGGTTGTCGAACCCGTCGATTGTAGTCGTCAAAGCCGTCGACGACCTCCTCGATGGCCTCCCGGATCCGATCGTAATCGTCGACAAAGGCCTGCCAGTCGACGAGCCCGCTTCCCACGGTGGCGTCGGCGATACCGGCGACGATGGCCGGCTCGCTCAGTAAGTGCTCCGAGATCGGCTCCAGGCCGCCGTCGGAGCGATGGACGATACCCATCGAGTTTTCGACGGTCACGAATTGGGGGCCCGACGTCTGCTCGTCGATTTCGGTTCGGCCCAGACAGGGCAAAATCAGGGCCCGGTCGCCGGTGATCAGGTGACTTCGGTTGAGCTTGGTCGAGATTTGTACGGTGAGTCCACAATTGCGAAGGGCGTCGGCGGTGTAGTTGGTGTCCGGCGTGGCCGACAGAAAGTTGCCGCCCATCCCGACAAAGACCCCGGCGGTGCCGTCGTGCATCGCCTCCAGCGACGCCACAGTGTCGTAGCCGTGGTCGCGCGGCGGCTCAAAGCCAAATAGCGACTGCAGGCGGTCGAGAAATTCGTCGCCCGGCTTGTCCCAGATGCCGACGGTGCGGTCGCCCTGAACATTGGAGTGGCCGCGCACCGGACAGGCGCCGGCGCCGGACTTGCCGAAGTGGCCGCCCATCAACAATAGATTGACCACCTGCTGGATATTGGCGACGCCGTTTTTGTGCTGCGTAAGGCCCATTGCCCAGCAGCAGATCATGCGGTCGGCGTCGGCGGCAATACGGGCCGCGGATTCGATGTCGTCGCGCTCGATACCGCTGTTGTCGACGATGTCATCCCACGGCGTCTGGCGAATATCGTCGGCGAAGGAGTCGAAGTCGCGGGTTTTTTCTTCGATAAACTCCCGGTCCAGCACCTGGCCGGGTTGTTCGTCTTCTAACTCCAGCAGGTGCTTGGCGATGCCCTTGAGAAGTGCGACGTCTCCGTTGATGCGAACCTGCAAAAAATGACTGGCCAGCGGGGTGCCGCTTCCGATCCATCCACCCACTTCCTGGGGGTGCTTAAAGCGGCTGAGTCCGGTCTCCTTCTGGGGGTTGACGCTGACGATGGTCGCTCCCTTTCGAGCCGCCTTCTGGAGGGCCGTCATCATGCGCGGGTGGTTCGTCCCCGGATTCTGTCCGATGACGAAGATGGCGTCCGCCTCATTGAAGTCGTCGAGCAACACCGTGCCCTTGCCGATGCCGATGACCTCCGACAATCCGACACCGCTGGACTCGTGGCACATATTGGAGCAGTCGGGCAGATTATTGGTCCCGAAGTGGCGCACGAAGAGCTGGTATAAGAAGGCGGCCTCGTTGCTGGTGCGCCCGGAGGTGTAAAAAATGGCGTCGTCCGGCGAGTCGAGCCCGTTGAGTTCGTCGCCGATCATCGAAAATGCGTCATCCCAGGAGATCGGCTCGTAGTGGTCGCTTCCCGGACGCCGAACTAAAGGCTCGGTGATGCGGCCCTGGGCATTGAGCCAGCGGCCGGAGCGCTCTTTGAGTTCGGTGATGGAGTGGTCGTCGAAGAAGTCGGCGCCGATGGTCTCGACGGTGGCTTCGTCGGCGACGGCCTTGGCTCCGTTTTCGCAGAATTCGGCGGGCGCCCGATCGTCGGGGTCGGGCCACGCACAGCCCGGGCAGTCGAAGCCGTCGGCCTTGTTGAGTCGCAGCAATGTCTTGGTGCCGCGGACCACTCCCATCTGCTTGGTGGCGTGGCGCATCGTCGCCATCACCGCCGGAATGCCGCCGGCCACATCTGCGGGTTCCGATACGTCGACGTCTTCGTCGTCATTGCGCACAATGGGGGCGTCGCTGGAGTCGTCGCTCATAGGATCCGTGGGTCAGGAGGCAATTCGATAATCGTGGGAGTAGATGTTGAACCGGTGTTGACGGGCAAAGCCGACCAGTGTGATGCCGAAGTGGCGCGCCAGGTCGACGGCCAGACTCGACGGGGCACCGACGGCGACGACGACGGGGATCTGTGCCGCAAGGGCCTTTTGTAGGAGTTCGAAGCTGGCGCGTCCGCTGAGGACGACGGCGCAGCCGTTGGCCGGGAGCTGGTCGTCCCACAGCCGGGCGCCGACCAATTTATCCATGGCGTTGTGGCGACCGACATCTTCGCGAATGTCGATCGAGCGACCGGAATTATCGAAGAGTCCGGCGGCGTGGATGCCACCGGTGTCGTCGAATATTGACTGCCCGTCGCGAAGCCGCTCCGGAAGTGAGGCGATGACCCCGGCTCCAAAGGTCGCATCATCGCTGTGCAGATCGGCACCGTCTTCGATTTCGAGGGCCTGAAGTGATGCCTTGCCGCAGACGCCGCAGCTGGATGTGGTGTAGAAGTTGCGCTGAATCGACTTCATGTCGACGTCGACGCCGGGACCGACGCTTAGTTGGACGATATTACCGGGTTCGTCGCTCGGAGCGCCGTCATCGTCGATGTACTGAAAGTCAGCGATATCGCTTCGGCCCGACAGGATGCGTTCGCCGTACAGAAATCCGGCGGCCAACTCCCGGTCACAGCCGGGGGTGCGCATGGTGACCGCCACGCTTCGACGGGCGCGGTTATTCAAAAAGTGGTAGGCCAGCCGAATCTCGAGCGGCTCCTCGACGGCCACGCAATCCGGTCTCGAGTCGGTGGCCTCCGTGTCGACGCGGACGACATCGATATTCCGGGTCGGCTCGCCGTCGCCGGAATCGCTCGTCGTCAATTGGTAGTCGGTGGCCATCCATCGCTCCGTAGATTCGGTACGTCGACACCGCAACCTATCAGAAACGGGCGTCGAGATTGAAGCTCGGCAAGGGGCGATGGAATTCCACTCCGATCTCCGGGGTCATTGCGACGCCGATCAGTTGCAGAAGTCGGCGTCGGAGTGCTGGTCGACACCGCCCTGATGCTGGGGCGCACAGGTCGACGAGCCATTATAGATTTCACCGTCACAGCCGCAGACCTCGCCGAAGTCGCCGGTACACGGCTGCGGATTGGGCTCACAGCTTCCGGTGGCGCCGTCTTCGCCGCAGACTCCGTCGTCGTAGTGGCAGTAGTAGCCCTGGGGACAGTCGTCGATCTCGCATTCGCCGGGCGGCGGATCGATGTCGTCTTGGCGGGCCATGCACCCACAGCCGCATTCGTCGTCGAAGGCGACTTCATCGTCGGCGCAGTTTATCGGCGGGCTATCCTCGCCGCAGTACTCGTCGGTATATCCCGTATAGGTCACGTCGTCATCGTTGGGATCGGGGCAGTCATCGGGAAGGCAGTGAGCGGGCGACGTGCTGTCGACGCCGTCGTGCTGGGCGGCACAGGACGACGAACCGACACGAAACTCGCCGTCACATCCGCAGACTTCGGCGACATCGTCGGTGCACTCCACGGTCTTGGCCAGGCACTCTGACTGGCCCCCGTCGGCGCCGCACTGGCCATCGCCGTGGTTGCAATACGTTCCCTCCGGACAGTCGTCGATGTCACAGTCGGTATACGAACCCTCGTCGAGGATGCACCCGCACCCACATACGTCGCTGTTAAACGGCTCCTGCCCTTCACCGCACAAAAAGGCGTGGTCGTCAAAATAGGCGCAGACGTCACTGTGTTCGCTGTACAGCAACACATCGTCGGCATCGGGGTCCGGACACTCCGTGCCGAGGTCGTTATTGAGATCGTTGTCGTTGTCGTTGGCCGCGTTGTCGTTTGATGCGTTGTCGTCGTTTTGAGACAAGTTGAAGTCATTGGCGTTGCTGTCGTTATTGGACGATGGCGTTTCATCGCCGCAGGCGGCGAGACCAACACACAGGGCAAATACGACGAGCCAAGTTCGCATATTCAGACACCGGGTTTGAGACGCAATTTTCAACGTTATGTCGCACAAGTGTTCCGGGAGGATACCGACACTGCGGTCTCGATACAATTCCAGAGCACGTCGTCGCCACTACCACCGCAGGAAGCGACGTCCCATTGCCGCACCGGGGATAGTCCGGGGGATAGTTCTGAATGCCAGTAAGTCACGCTTCGAGAAGCGTTCGACCCCGCCAGACCTTGCGTCGGTGGTGAGCGAGCCTTGTCGGCTAGAGACGCAAAGTTCGAGGATTTGCGACCCCACCAGACCTTGCGTCGGTGGTGAGCGAGCCTTGTTAGCTAAGAGAGTACCTCCCCTTACTTTTATCCGGCGGCTCGGCCGCCGGAAGTGGTGGCGGGACAAGCCCGCCACTGGGAGTTAGTGGGCTGAGGCTCTTTAGCTGACAAGGCTGATTCCCCGATAGCACAAGGCATATCGGGGCCCATGCGACCGCACGGTGATTCGGAAGACGACAGCCTGTATAGCCAACTTTTTGAGCTTTGACGCCACCACTCCGGAGCGAAGGGGGCAATCGAGTGTAACCGCTGATTCGAGTCGAAAATGTCGGAAACTGCACTTACACGGCCCTCCAATTAACTGAAACAAACGTCTCGACGGCTGATGACGGCATCTTTCGATCGTTCCTCCTATGGAGTAGCGTTGCTACGCCTGCAGCCGGATCGACTCGAAATCTGCTCGCCATCATCTCGTCGGTGTCGCGTTTCAGTTAATTGTCGTCCCGTTTAATTTACCGGTATTGGGGGATAGTTCCCGAATTTTGAATATTGGCGGTCACGTGATATCTCTCTGGATCGCTGTAGTTCGCGGCGTTCGGGGCAGTAGTGACCGCGTTTATTTTCTTGGAGTAATACCATGATTTCACTGAACAAGCGCCTGCTGACATTGCTGCTCGCCATCGCCGTGGCAGCGTCCTTTGGCTGCGACGATGAACCCGGCGACGACGAGTCGCAGGCCGTCGAGCAGGCTGTCGACGACGCCGAAGAGGGAGCCGATGACGATGCATCGGAGGAAGTCGACCGACAGGACGATGACTCCGAAGACGAAAGCGGAGAAGATGACGGCGATGACGAAGACGACGAAAGCGCCGAGGGCGATGACGAAGACGGCGACGAAAGTGGGGAAGATGACGAAGACGACGGCGGCGAGGAGGCCGACGACGATGAATTGAGTGACGACGAGGACGGGGCAGAGAGCGCGGACTTCGACGATGCTCGCAATATCGAAGATCTCGATGAGCTGTCGGCCGACGACTTCCAGCACCTTCCGATCTACGCCACCGGACCGGTGGCCGTGGTCGACGGAGAGGAAATCGGGGCCGTGCAATTCAATATCGTCGCCGAACAGCAACTGGCCGGGGTCCCGACGGGAACCGTCCAGATGCAGAGTCAGCAGATCAAGCAGATGCTCATACAGGGCGCGATTGCCGGTCATCTCATCGAGCGCGAGATCGACAATCGAGATATTGAGGTGACGCAAGCCGAGATCGACGAGGCCATTCGGGAATTCGAAGAGCTCATGGAGAGCCAGGCCGGCGACCAGCTCGAGGAAATGCAGGCGCTGATGGAGGCTCAGGGCATCGACGATGCCGCCCTTCGAGAACAGGCCGAGCAGCAACTGGCGGCCGAAAAACTACTCGGCGATTCCGGCCAGCTGGAGGTCACCGACAGCGACATCCGGGCGTATTACGACCAGAATCAGGCCCAGTTCCAGCAGGACGAGCCGCAGGTGCGGGCTCGCCACATCCTGCTCAATGTCGACGATCACGACGACGGCGACGGAGATGACGATGAGGTCCGCCAGCACGCGCAGCAACTGGCCGACCAGCTCGATGGTTCCAGCGAGCAATTCGCCGATATGGCCCGCGAGCACTCCGATGGTCCCAGTGCGCCGGAGGGCGGGGACCTGGGATATTTCGTGCGCGAGCAGTTGATGCCGGAATTTACGGATGTGGCCTTCGAATTAGAGCCCGGCGTCGTCTCCGATCCGGTGCGCTCCAATCTGGGGTGGCATGTCATTCTCGTCGAAGATCGGCGCGACGCAGGCGGGATGTCCTTTGAGGAGGTCCGCGACGACCTGGAGATGATGCTCGAAGCCGAGCAACTCCAGCAGGCGGCGGCCCAATTGGTCCAGCAACTGCAGCAGGATGCGCAGGTCGAAACTCATGAGGACAATATCGTCGTCGACGGCGGATAATACGCCACGGGAGGAGTGTATGCTGCGACACCGAGACAACTACGGCGAGGCGCTTTCGACGATTCTGGAGCGCACCCTGCGGACTGCCCATCAGGTCGGTTTTACCCGGGATGTGATCCGCTCGAAGTGGTCGAATATCCCGGAGTTGTTGCCCGTGGTGCTTCGAGAGGGCGTCAGTATCCGGACTATTCACCACGTCCACGCCTGTCTGTATCCGACTCGACCGGCGGCCGCTGATGAGCATCGCCAGCTGAATTTCCGACAGCTCAACGACGAGATCAATCGACTGGCCAATGCATTGCGCAACCGCTTTGATGTCACCCGCAATACGCCGGTGGCGCTGGCGATGAAAAATCGCGTGGAGTATCTGGTGGCCTGGATGGCGCTGTCTCGGCTGGGAGCGTCGACGATTCACGCCAGCTGGCGTCAGACCGCCGAAGAGCTGAGTTATCAACTCCAAGATAGCCGGGCGACGGTGCTCATCGGCGATACATCGGTGGCCGACGCCGTCGACGACTTGCAGCGCGACAGTCTGGATGATGACATTGTGGTCATCGGCGTCGACGGTGATTTCGGCGATCATTGCTACGCCGATGTGGTCGACCGTGCAGATAGCGGATTCCCGTTTGGAGACGACG
>CAYUPT010000204.1:0-7048 GCA_964446725.1 uncultured Bradymonadales bacterium
CCACACTGGCCGAAGACCACCGGGTGCTGGCCCTCGATCTGCGGGGTTTCGGGTTTAGCGATCGACCAGAAGACGCCGACTACAGCCCGACGGGCCAGGCCGAATTGGTCTTTGCCTTCCTGGACAACCGCGGTGTCGACGACGCCGCCGTCGTCGCCCACTCCTGGGGGACTTCCGTGGCCCTTCGCATGGCCCTCGAACAGCCGGAGCGCGTCCGGCGCCTGGCGCTGTACAGTGCCTGGGTATACGAGGAGCAACTTCCGACCTTCTTTTACTGGGCCCGCGCCGACGGCGTCGGGGAGACGCTCTTTCAGCTCTTTTACCGGGAGCGAACCGACGACAAGATGGCCCAGGCCTTTTACGACCCGTCGATTCTCGACCAGGAATTGGTCGATGAAGTCGACGCCGCACTTCAGCGCGAAGGGGCGCTGGCCGGGGCCCTGGAAGCCCTTCGCGGCCAGCGCTTTGAGGAGGTCGAACAGCAGTACTCGTCGGTCGAGCAACCGACACTGCTTCTGTGGGGCCGCGAGGACTCGGTGAGTACCTTGTCGGCCGGCGAGCGGCTGTCGACGGAGCTTCCCAACGCCGAATTGGTGGTCTATCCGCGGTGCGGCCACTTCCCGATGATCGAAGCCCACCACGCCTCCAATCGGCAGCTGGCCGATTTTCTGGCGCGCGACCTCGACGCCGGGGAGACGCCATGAATTCAAAGCGATACCCCATTGTGGCGGTACTGGTTGCAGTGGCCACCGTCGGTCTGGTCTCCAACCCGGCGGCGGCCGACGAGCCGCAGCGAAGCTTCAGCGATCTGGGCTACGACCTGGAGGGCGAGCCGGAGACGATGATCGAACTCGACGGCTACTTCCGGAGCCGCGGCGAGATTTTGCACAACCTGGATCTGGACCGCGGCCTGACGCCGTCGGGCGAACCGCTGTATCCGACGCCGCTGGGCGACTCCAGCCGCCAGACACTGCGCCACAGCGACATGCGCCTTCGCACCGATCTGCGGGCCTACTCGCCGATCGGCGCCGCCGCCGTCAATCTTCGGGTCGACGTCTTCGACAACGTCGGCTTCGGCAGTCGCCCCGACGGACCGCCGCAGTCGACGGCCTCCCAGCGCCCCGTCGAAACATTGAGCATCAAGCGCGCCTATGCCGAAGCGCTGACGCCGATCGGATTGCTGACCGTCGGCCGCATGGGCAGCCACTGGGGCCTGGGGATGCTGACGCACGGCGGCGACGAATTGGGCAGCGACAGCGGCGACGCCGCCGACCGCGTCGCCTTCGTCACTCCCATGCTCGGCCATATCTGGGCGGTGGCCTACGACATCGCCTGGTCGGGCCCCGAAGCCCAGCGCCGGGCCGGCAATCGGACCCTCGATCTCGATCCGGCCGACGACGCCCGGGCGTTGACCTTCGCCTTTATGGAGTACCACACCGACGAGAGCATCCAGCGCCGACTCGACGCCGACCGGCCGACCTTTAATTACGGCGCCTACTTTTCGTATCGCTGGCAAAACGAGGACGTCCCCGCCCACTATCTGCCGGCGGCCCAGCCCGACGACTTGAGTGAATCGGACGTGATGTACCGCGGCTTTCGAGCCCACGCCGTCGACGTCTGGACCCGCTTTGTCGCTCCCTACGCTCACGTAGAAGCCGAGCTTGCGATGATGCAGGCCCGCATCGACCAGGCGTCGCTGATCCCCGGTGCCAACTTCGAAGAACCCATCGAGTCACTGCAATTCGGTGGCGCCATCGAGACCGAATTCGGCGACCGCAGCTGGCCGGTGGCCTTCGGCATCGACGCCGGCTTCGCCAGCGGCGACCCGGCCCCCGGCTTCGGCGCCTTTCCCGAGCCCTACGACAGCCCCGCCGAACCCGGCGATCTCGACGGCCCCCAGTCCGACCCGCCCCGCGATAATCGCGTCGACAACTTCCGGTTTCACCCCGACTATCGGGTCGACCAGATTTTGTTTCGCGAAATCATCGGCACCGTCACCGACGCCACCTATCTAAGACCCCACGTCACCTGGCGCATCGGCGAGTGGGGCCCCGGCCAGTTGACGGCCCACACGGCGGCCATTGCCTCCTGGGCCATCGAGCCGACGTCGACGCCCGGCCAACAGCGCGCCCTGGGACTCGAGATCAACCCGTCGATTCGCTACGAAAGCTACGGCAATTTTTCGCTCGGCATCGATCACGGCGTCTTATTTCCCTTCGCCGGTCTCGACAACCCCGACGAGGGCCTGTCGGCGACCCCGGCGCAGATGGTGCGCCTGCAAGTGGCGATGGGATTTTAATCAACCGGCTACCGCATCAGGAGATCGCATGAACCGCACAGGACAACTCGGGGCCTGCCTCGCCACCCTGGCCCTGCTTGGCTGCGTCGGCTGTGGCGGTCAAAGCGAGACCCCGCAGGCCGAACGCGACGACTTTCAGCCCGACACCGTCGAGGAGTTGGAGTGCATGCCCGGCCTCGACGGGCGCATCGAGGCCGACCAGCTCCAGCCGGCCTTTGATATCCCCGTCAACTACCGCATCTCGCCGGCCGGACACGAACGACCCGTCGACCTCGCCGGCTTCCAGGACCAACTGGGCAATCGCGTCTGGGATTTCACGACCGAGGAATACGAATTGGCCGACGAAAACCTGGAGGTCCTGGCCACTGAACTGGACGGCAAGTGGTACGATGACGAATTCGAGGGCGGTGAATTTACCACGGTCCTCGATGCCTCGCTGGACCTGGACGCCGTCTACTCCCATGGCGACGAGCATCTCTACCTGCACGGCTACGCCTCGGCGACCGAAGAACCCGATATCGGCCAGACCCTGGTGGTCTACGACGAGCCGGTGGTGGCCTACGAATTTCCCCTCCAGGAGGGCGACGCCTGGCAGAGCACCGGCGAGGTCCAGGACGGCCGCGTCCGCGGCCTGCCCTATACCGCCCAGGAGCACTACGAATTCGAAGTCGACGCCTCCGGCGCCCTGTGGCTTCCGGACATCACCTTCGATCAAGTGCTTCGGGTGCGAACGAAGTTGACCATCGACTCCGCCATCGGCCATCCGATCTACCGCGAGCAAATTCAATTTTTATTCGAGTGTTTCGGCGAGGTCACCCGCCTCGTCGGCCCCGACGTCGAACTCGACGACGACACCGACCCCGGCGACTACGAATTCGACCGGACCGTCGAGATGCGGCGCCTCGGATTTTGAGCAGTCCCGTATTTCGGGGCTTTGAGCCCACTACTGCAAACCACAACCAATACTGAGGAACGACCATGATCTGGGAGACCTGGAAAAAAGCGTTTAACGCCTGGGAAAAGCACACCGCCAACTACATCGAAGAGGTCATCAAGAGCCCGCTGTTGCTCAAACCATCGGGCAAGATGTTGTCGCTGGCCTCGAAGGCCAAGGCCAAAGGCGACGAGGCAGCCGCCAAGTGGTGGGGCACCGTCGGCCTTCCGACCAAAAGCGATCAGGAGCGAACCCTCCACGCCCTCAACCAGCTTCAAAGCCGGGTGATGGACCTGGAGGAACAACTCGAAGAGCAGCAACGCGGCGAGTAAGTCAGTCGACCAGACACCTGCTGCACATCGAATTCTCATCGGAGAGCGACCATGGATGTCTCGCCATACCTGGATTTAAAACCGGCGCCGAATGCCGTCTTCGACAACCTCGATGAGCGCCGAACCCGGGTCCGCTTTATGCTGCCCGACGGCGACGGCGACTGGCACGGCATGACCTGGCAGGCCTTCGCCGACCAGATCCGCCGCATCGGCCAGTACCTCATCGACATCGGCATCAAATCCGGCGACCGAGTCGCCATCTTCGCCCCCAACAGCGTCGAGTGGCTGTCGGCGGCGCTGGCAACCCAGGCCGTCGGCGGGGTGATGGTGCCCATCTACGGCACCAGCACCGCCGAGCACGCGGCCTACGTCGTCGAACACAGCGGCGCCAAGGCCGTCTTTACGGACACCGAACAGCTTCTGGGCCGGGTCTTCGACGGCTGGTCGGCCTACGGCGAGGTCCGCAAAGTGGTGACGCTCTCCGATGACGTCGAACCGGCCTCCGTCCTCCAGCAAGTCCGCAACGGCGACGCCTCCCGGGCTCCGACGTTTGGCGAGGTCGAAGAGCGGCTGACGTCCATCGATCGGGTCTTCGAACTCGGCGCCTCGTTGGACGACGAGACTCCGGAGCGCTTCGACAATGCCCTGGACGGGGTGTCCATCGATCAGGATGGATTGATGCTGTACACCTCCGGGACCACCGGAAAGCCGAAGGGAGTGCCGCTGACGCACCGCAATGTGGGCACCAACGGCAACGACTGGCTTCGCTGCAACGCCCCGCTTATCGAGGAGGGCGCCGTCGATTTGCTGTGGCTTCCGCTGAGTCACGTTTTTGGCTTCGGCGAGGCCTGTCTCGGAAACACCCTGGGCTTTACGACCTATATGACCGACCCCGGCTCGGTGCTCGGCCAACTGGAGACGGTTAAACCGTCGGTCTTTATGAGTGTGCCCCGCTACTTCGAAAAGCTCTGCGAGGCGGCCCGAGAAGGCGCCGGGGACCGACGGGAGGCCATCGACAATCTGCGCCGGATCACCGGCGGCAATCTGACGTTTTGTCTCTCCGGCGGCGCCGGCCTGAGCCGAGAGGTCAAAGAGCTGTTTTACGACGCCGACATGCTGATCATCGAGGGCTACGGCCTGACCGAGGCCAGTCCGACGCTGACGCTGAACCGGCCCGACGACTTCGACTTCGACACCGTCGGAAAGCCCCTTCCGTCGGTGGACGTCAAGATCGCCGAAGACGGCGAGATTCTGGCCCGCGGCGACAGTATCTTTAACGGCTACCACAACAACCCGTCGGCGACGGCCGACGCCTTTCGCGACGACGGCTGGCTCAAGACCGGCGACCTCGGCAAGTTTACCGACGACGGCTTCTTGCAGATCATCGGCCGCAAAAAGGATATTCTGGTCACGGCGGCCGGCAAAAATATCTCGCCCGCCAAAATCGAGACCAAATTCGACGACGATCCCTATATCTCGCATCTCGTCGTCTACGGCGACGGCAAAAAATACCTGACCGCCGGGGTGTGGCCCAATCTGGAGGTCGTCGAAGAAGCGCTGGACGAAGAGCCCACCACGCGGGCGATCCGCGGGCTTATTGAACCCCGCGTCGACGAGGGCAACGCCGACCTGGCGCGCTACGAGACGATCAAAAAATTCGCGATCATCGAAGAGCCGTTGACCGTCGACAACGGATTGCTGACGCCGACGCTCAAGGTCAAGCGAAACGACGTCTACGACGCCTTCGAAGACCAATTCGAGGCGCTGTACGAGGAGGACGCATGATCGCCAATATCATCAATATCATCCGTCACCTGGCAGGCGGCGGCCCGAAGGTGGGAACCACGCCCTCCGATGTCATCCATCGCGAAAATAAGTGGGAACTTCGCCACTATCGACCGGACCCGCAGGCCGACCGCCTTCAGACCAGCCCCGTACTGCTGGTCCCGTCGCTGATCAATCGCCACTACATTTTGGATCTGATCCCCGAAAAGAGCTTCGTACAATACCTGCTCGCCCAGGGCCACGACGTCTACATCATCGACTGGGGCACGCCGGGCGACGAGGACCGGCTGCTGGGACTCGACGACTACTGCGACACCTATCTGGGCCGCGCCGTGCGCACCGTCGCCCGCCGCTCGTCCACCGACAAGACCCACCTTCTGGGCTACTGCCTTGGCGGAACGATGACCGCCATATACGCGGCGGCCGACTCCGATGACCTCGATACTATGGCCCTGATGGCGGCGCCCGTCGATTTTCACGACGACGGCCTGCTGTCGATATGGGGACGCACCGACAGCATCGACGTCGACGCCATCGTCGACGCCTTCGGCAATATGCCCTGGCCGCTGATGCAACTGGGCTTTCATCTGCTGCGGCCGACCATGAACCTGTCGAAAGCCGTCTACGCCCTCGACAAGGGGACGGACGACCGCTTTCTGGAGGGCTTTCTGGCACTCGAGACCTGGTCCAATGACAACGTCTCGTTTCCCGGCAAGGCCTTTCGGGAGTACATCGATAAATTGTACCGCCAAAACCAGCTGGTCAACGATGAGTTCGCCCTGTCGGGGCGGCGCATCGTTTTGAGCGATATCGACTGTCCGGTCCTCAATATCAGCTTCGAGCACGACCACATCGTGCCCGCCGAAAGCGCCACTGCGCTCAACGAACACATCGACGACGAGCTCTTAAACCACGTTCATCTGTACGGCGGCCACGTCGGCTCCGTGGTCTCCAGCAAGGCCTCCGACAATCTGTGGCCACTGATCTCGCAGTGGTTTGCCGGCCAATCGCAGTGGTTTGACGACGACCAAAAACTCGAAGAAGCCGCATAATCTCAACGACCGCGGGGGCCCCGATGCGCCCCTGACGCCACCAGGATTGCTTCCATGGAGATATTTGCCGACAACTGGCTCGCCTGGGCCCTGTTTATGGCCTACATCGTGCTGACGTCCTGGCTGGCCTGGCTGGGCCACAAAAAGACGGAGGGGCTCTCCAGTTTCGCCCTCGGCAAGGGCGATATGCACCCGGTGGTCATGGGCGTCACCCTGGCGACGGCCATTGCCAGTGTGGCGACCTTCGTGGTCAACCCCGGCTTTGTGTACGTCCACGGCATCTCGGCATTGCTCCATCTGGGTGTGGCCGCTCCGCTGGGGATGTTTACGGCGCTTTTGGTGCTGAGCTTCGGCTTTCAGCGCGTCGGCCAGTCGACCAAGGCTTTGACGCTTCCCCAGTGGATCGGCGAGCGCTACGGCTCGCAGGCGATGACCATCTTTTTTGCGGCCGTGATGTTTTTGCAACTGACCTTTGTGGTCCTCATTGTCGGCGCTCTGTCGCTGGTCATGCAGGAGACACTGGGACTGGGACCGATGGTCGCCGCCGCCGTCATCATCGGCTTTGTCTTTAGCTACATCTTTATCGGCGGCACCTACGCCCACGCCTACACCAACACCCTTCAGGGCATCGTGATGACGGTCATCG
>CAYUPT010000205.1:0-7017 GCA_964446725.1 uncultured Bradymonadales bacterium
GTCGAAACTCGATCTGATCGCCGAAGAGGATATGGTCGTCACCCTGACAAATGACGGCTACATCAAGCGCACGCCCCTCGACGAGTATCGGGCCCAGCACCGCGGCGGCAAAGGAAAGCGCGGCATGGGGACCAAAGACGAGGATTTCGTCACCGATATGTTCGTCGCCTCCACGCACACCGATCTGCTGATCTTTACGTCGGTAGGCAAGGTCTACAAATTGATGGTCCACGAGCTTCCGCGCGGCTCGCGGACGACCCGCGGCAAGGCGGTCATCAATCTGTTGCCCATCGAAAAGCAGGAGAAAATCAAGGCCATTTTGCCCTTCGAGGAATTCGAAGAGGGCAAGTACATCGTCACTGCCACCCGCCGGGGTGTCGTCAAGAAGACGGACCTGATGGACTACGCCAATGTCCACTCCGGGGGCATTTTGTCGATGGGCTTTAAGGACGACGATGACCAGTTGATCGATGTCCGCGTCACCGAGGGCGATGATCGGCTCTTTTTGGCCAGCAAGCACGGCCAGTCGATCTGCTTTCACGAATCGGAAGTGCGCTCCATGGGCCGCACCGCCGCCGGTGTGTTCGGGATGTCGTTTCGCGACGGCGACGAACTGGTGGGCATGGATGTCATCAGCGCCGGCGACGAGTCGTCGACGATCCTGACGGTCACCGAAAAGGGTTCCGGCAAGCGCACGACGATCGACGAGTATCCAACCCAGGGCCGAAATGGGATGGGCGTGGTCACCATCAAGACCAACGACGAAAACGGCGACCTGGTCGGCATCGGGGTTGTCGACGACGACAACGAATTGCTCGTCGTCTCCGACAAGGGCCAGATTTTGCGCACCCGGATCCACCAGATCTCGACGTACGGCCGCAACACCCAGGGCGTGCAGGTCATGAACGTCGACGACGACGAAAATGTGGTATCGATTGCGGTCCTCGATCCGGAGGAAGAAGACGAAGAGCTGCTGGAGAGCGACGGCGACGGTGAGGCCGTCGAAGCCGCCGACGACGGCGCAGATGTCGACACCGACGAAGTCCCCGAAGATGGCGCCGAAACAGCGCCTGTTGAGTCCGATGAAGACCGCCAAGCAGGCCCGGAACAAGGGGATGAATCGGGAGACGAGGAGCAGTGAGTAGATGTGGTTGACGGGCTTTGAATCGGTGTGTTAAATCGACTCGCCGGCTGGCTGATGGGCCCTTGAAAGCCCCCCGGTCGGCGGTCGTATCGAGGTGGTCTTTGATGTCCGACTCGGGTGACGATCCAGAGGACCAATCAGATGATTCGTCCTCGTCGATGTGGCTGAAAACCGGCGTAGCGGCAGGTCTCGGATTTGAATTCGTAGGCCTGGTATTGGCCGGCGCGCTCATCGGAACACAGATCGACACCCACTTCGATAGCTCACCGGCTGGACTACTCGTATCGATGGGTCTGGCTCTGGTGGCTGCCGGATGGCATTGCTATCTGGTGTCACAGCGTTTGATGCGCAACGACGAGTAGATCATGGCCACCATCGACCGCAGTTTTGCCGACGGTGTCTTCTGGCGAATTATTGCCCTGGGCGCCGTGGCAGCAACCGTATTAGCACTGGCCGTATCGATTCGATTCGGCTATTCCGTCGCCCTCGGTGCGCTCGTCAGTGCCCTGAGTCTGAGAGTGACGGTCATCGCCGTGTATCGGATGATGACCGACATCGGCGACGGAGATGGAACACAACAGCGGCGAACGGCCTTCTGGGGTGCCGTGCTGGTTTTGAAGCTGGCAGCACTTTTAGTTGTGGTTTTCGCTGTTCTCGTATATCTGAATGCCCACGCCGTAGCCTTCGTGCTCGGCTTCAAACTCATACTACCGGCCGTGGCCTGGCAGGCCATTCGCAATTCCGGCGACTACGACAAGCCGGTCGATAACGCCGACGACACAGAGAGTCCGTAGCTCATGGCTAGCTATACGTTTCTCGATTTCTTTCCAGCATACCAAGAGCAGTCCGAAGAGGGATGGAACCACATCTTCGGCGATCCGCTGCTCGACTCGACGGCCACCGTCGGGATCACCCACGTCGTATTTACCGGCGTGCTTCTGGTGGTCCTGGCTGCCATTGCCTGGATCGCCCGACAAAAATACAAGGACCGGGATACGGCCCTTGTGCCCGATGGCAAGTTGACCTGGTCGAGCTTCTTCGAGGTGACCTTTGAGGCGATACTGGGCATGATGTCGGAGATGATGGGCGAGAAGGCCGCCAAGCGGTACTTTCCGCTGATCGGGGCCTTGGCGGTCTTTATCTTCTTCGGCAATGTCATCGGTCTGATTCCGGGACTGTATCACCCGACCTCGAGCCTCAATACCAGTCTGGCCTGCGCGATTGTCGTGTTTTTGGTCTACAATGCGGCCGGTTTTGTGGAGCACGGGATCGGCTACCTCAAAGAGTTTCTGGGGCCGTTGGCCCTGCTGGCGCCGCTGATGCTGGTCATTGAGTTGGTCAGCCACGCATTTCGACCCATCAGTCTCTCCGTGCGTCTGACCGGTAATATGACCGGCGACGGCATGATGCTTGAGATCTTCGGAGATCTGGCGGTCGATATCATGAATATTCCCTTTTTGCTGCCCATCCCGTTTTTATTTCTGGGACTGCTGGTCAGCATCATCCAGGCACTGATCTTCAGTGTCCTCGCCAGCGTCTACATCTCGCTGGCACTTGAAGACCATCATTGATAGTTCACTCACGAGCCGTTAACTACGGGACCGAAACCAAGGTACGTTGACGTACTGTCAACCCCGATACCACGGCGCAACGCGACCAACTTTGTAATGCCGCGCGCCATCATCAGGAGGAAGTAGTCTCATGCTGAAGCAGAAAACCCTCGTCTTTTTGAGCACCTTCGCAGTCATCGCTCTCTGGAGTGCCGCGGCATTTGCCGCCGACGCCGGAGCGGCGGACAACATCTTTACCACCTACTCGTGGATGGGCATCGGCGCCGGACTCGGCATCGGTCTGGCCGCCGTCGGTGGCGCCATCGGCATGGGTAACGCCGCCGGTTCGGCCCTCGGCGGAATCGCCCGCAACCCGGGTGCCGCCGGTAAAATCTTTACGCCGTTCATTATTGCCTTGGCGCTGATTGAGGCCCTGGCAATTTACGCCTTCGTCATTTCCATTCTGCTGGTTCTGGAAATCGAAGTGGACGGACTGATCGAGATGACGATCAACGCCGCCGGCTAACTCCGGGCAGCGATGTTGAAACGACGAGCCCGGCGCTTTCGGTTTCGAAAGCGCCGGGCTTTTGTCGTTTATTGCCGCCAGCGCACCACCGCCAGGGGAGGCGACGAAGACTCGATGACGGCGATCGTTCGCGCTCCGGCGCCGAGGTGAGCGCCCAGGACGGGGTCTTCGATGGCTCCGGCCCGGACTTGCTGGGCGTAGGCGGCGGGACCGACGGCGGGAGCGAAGTCACCGAAATGGCTCATGGTGACGGCCGCGAGGTAGCCCGTCAGGCCGAAGCGCCGACAGTAGAGGGCGGCGAAGACGGGACCGATGCGTCGGGCCTGTCGTCTCCAGCGCCGTTCGCCGATGCGATTGGGCAGGCGGCGATCGGCAAATAATCCACTCGACACACACCATTGCCCCGTCGGCGATGGCTGGACGATGTCGGATAGAGCGTCGGCGGTAGTGGAACCGGATATTCGGCCGAGGTCGGCGAGGAGTTGGACCCGGCGAAGTGATGTCGCACCGACGAGTTCACTGTCGGATACGGCGACGCGCCGGAGGCCCGGCGGACAGATAGGCGCCTGGAACCGGTACCAGCGACGGCGAGACAGCGATTCAGAAAGTCGGGCCTCCACTCCGATCGGAGGACGCACTTGAAGCGACGCCGGATTGCGTCGAACTCCGAACCGGCGATCACGGCCCTGACGTCTGCGGCAGGTCATGACGACTCCGCTTTGAGGCGATGGATACCGATGGTGTTGTGGCAATGCCACCGCTGAACTCTTGCACCCCCGCATTGGGTGTGTTTTAATGCCGCTCGGTCGATGCCGATGGTGCCTCCTACAGTGTGGAAGTCCCCGCGAGGGGATGTCGTTTGCGGTATACTCACATCGAGTTCCGTCTCCTTCGGCACATTATCACGTCCTATCTGGAGCAGACTTCGGAATGATTGTCCAGTGTCCAAGCTGTTCAAAACGCTATCGGGTCAACGACGACAATATTCCCCCGTCGGGCGGTAAGATCCGCTGTCCCGCATGTTCGCATGCCTTTGTGGTCTATCCCGACTCGGACCCCGATCCGGAACCGGATCCGGCGAGTCACGAGGATCCGGGAGCCAAGACCTCGGTGGCCCAGCGCCCGAATATGGAGGAGTTACTCGATTCCATGCAGGGCGGGGACCAATCCGGGGGCCAACAGGGGGCGGACCAGCAGGGCGGAGCAGCCGGCGGTGGCGACGATGATGTGGCCAAGACGGAAGTGATGGCCGGCTCGGAGCTCCCCGATTTCAACAATCTATTTGGCGAGGGCGGACCGGAGGACGATCAGACCGTGGAGATGGATAATCCGCTGGCCGGCGGAGGGCCGGGCGACGACCCGGATACCGGGCCGGCACAGGGCGACGATCTCAAGACCCAGCAGCTGGATTCGGACATCGTCGAGCAGAGCCTGGGCCACGTGCGCGAGCAGGCCGAGCAGAGTCCCTCGATCGAAGAGCCCCCCGATGATGCGGGGCCCAAGACGCAGGTCACACCGCCGCCGAATATCGACGATGTTCCCGGGCCCCAGAATCAGCAGCGGGCGTCGGTGCCCGACGACCCGACGCCGCCGCCGACGGGCTCAAGTTCCGGCCCGCAGTCCGGCAATCGATCCGCCGGCACGGGACCGGCCTCCGATTCCCACGACGCCCCCTCCGGTAATTTCGGCGCCATGCCGGGACGAGACTCCGGAGGCATGTCGAATCCGTCGTCGCCGGAGCGCCAACCATCGTCGGGAGGCCAGTCCGGCAGTCCTGGGCGATCGCAAAGTGGCCCTCAGAACGCACCGGGCGGACCCGGCGGTCCTGCCCCGTCGCAAAGCGGTCCTCAGAACACGCCAGGTGGACCCGCCGATCCGCCGGGCGGTGGCGGCGATGGCCCCGATGGAAGCCACCAGGGCCCCTGGAAACTCAAGACCAATTTCGGGTTGACCTACGAGTTTGCCGACAACGACAGTCTTCGAAACTGGCTCGAGAGCCGCGATGAACTCGACGGCTACGAGTTGTCGGCCGACGAGGGCGACTCGTTTTACCCACTCGATGAATTCCCGCAGTTCGGCGGCGGTGGTCCGGCACCGGACGACAGTGCGACCGGCGGCAATGCACAGATTTCGTCGTCGGGCAAACAAGCGCCGATGCCGGGCCGATCCGGATCGTCGTCGGGCTCGATCGGTGGTCGCGACAGTCAACCCGGATCCGGCACACCGTCCAGTAGTGGTCCCTCGAATCCCTCCGGGTCGGGACGCCGATCGACATCGTCGGCCGGCGGGGGCTCCGGGCCGCTTCCCCGATCGACAAGTGATGCTGGAAGCGGCGGACACTCCCCATTTCACACCGCGGCCAGTTCGGCGGTGTCGAAGCCGGAGGAGGGAGCGCAACAATCGAGTCCCGACGGCGGTGAAAAGGAGCGCATCGACCCCAGCGAAAAATTCGAGCCCCCTTCTCGCGACGGCGCAGTGGCCAATATCGTGCTGTGGGGCCTGTTTATCGTGTTGTCGATTGTGGCCATTGTTCTGTCACTGCAGCTCTTTGGGGTCGTCGACTTTCTGGGCGATGATGACGACAAGCAACCGGCCGCCGTGGCTCAGCAAGACGCGGAGCTCGCCGGCGATGAGCCGGCCGAAGAGCCGTCGGGAGCACAGCCCGACGAGATGGCCGGTGGCGGCGATTCGGAGGGAGCCGATGTGCAGGACTTACTGAACGACGCCCGCCAGGATCTGGATAGCGAGGAGTACGACGCGGCGCTGGAGCGATTGGAACAGGCCAACTCCATCGACCCCGAGGAAGTACGCATCTACGATGTCAGAGCCGACGTCTACGACGAACTCGGCGACGCGCAGCAAGCCGATGCGAGCCGAGAGATTGCGCGACATCTTCGCCAGGAGGGCGAGTTGCCCCAAGAGGAGATGGAGTGAGGGCATTCACAGGCCCTGATGGCGAGGGTGGTATTTGATGGATGTCTCCTGTCCCAGTTGCGATACACTCTATGAACTCGACGATCGTCATTTCGACGACGACCGACGGGCCACGTTCAAGTGCAGCAGCTGCGGCCAACTCTTTCAGCTCCAGCACAATGGCAGTAGTCGAAATCAGGAGGGGCGCCGGTGGATGATTCGCCGGCAAAATTCAGGCGATATCCTGTATTGTTCGGGCTTCGATGTCCTTCATCAGTGGCTTGTCGAAGGTCGAGTGACGGCCGGCGATACCATCTCTCGGACCGGAAACTCCTGGAAGCGCCTGGGGGATATCGGTGAATTGGCTCCGATCTTCGAGGTCGTAGAGTCGATCGCCGACATCGCCGGTGACGACCGGGAGGAGTCCACGGATACGAGCCTGCAGCATGCGACGTCCGCGGTGCAGCGCGGAGCCGCCGAAGCAACAGATGATCCGGACCCGGAGTCGACACCGCCGGCGACAACGCCCGAGGCATCCGAGCGTACCGATAACGCTGTCGACCAGACATCGTCACTGCGCCAGTCGGAGGCGGATTCCAATGGGCGGACCAAACCCGGGCCCGGGGTACAACTCGAGGGCCGGCGCTTCGGGAGTGCCGAACGTACCGACGATACCGAGAATGCGGACGGGACTGCAGAGGAAGAGCCGGCAGGGGAATCGACTGTCGATGACCAGACCTTTGGCCAACTGGAACATCACCAGGAGCCCCCGCCGGAGGTGGCGGGCTCGGCGACCGGTCGGCGCTGGCCCTGGGTGCTCGCTGCGGTGGTGGCGCTGTCGGTGGGCGCCGGAGTCTGGCAGTACGATGCGATCCAGCAACTCG
>CAYUPT010000206.1:0-3081 GCA_964446725.1 uncultured Bradymonadales bacterium
CCCGCTGGGTACGGCCGCTCTGCCGACGGCACCTCCGGCGACGGCGACATCGCATTCGACGGTCGGATTCCCACGGCTATCCAGAATTTCGCGCGCTACGATATCCACAATTTCATTCATCATCGTCATCGGTCTCCCTGGTTTAATTCAATGTCGATCAACTCGATGTTCGCTGGCTGGCTTCGGTCTTCGAAGCGCTGGTCTCCGGTGGCGGCGACGGTCCATCGTCGTTTTCCCCGGCCGCTGTGTCGGATACACCGGGCGGCAATCGCTGTGGTTCGTCAGTTGTCGAAGTCGACTCCGATGTCGCGACGGAGCGCTCGACGACGTAAAACCCGGTATTAGAAAAGCGCGGCTTGCGACCGCGAGCGTAGACCCCGAGGCGGTCGCTCTGCCCGTCGACGACGATCAGCGGCTGATGGGGCAAATTAAAGAGGCTCAAATGCAGTCGAGCGCCCTCTTCGTCGAGTCGGGCCTCGGATTCGGGCCGGGCCATAAACCCACCGACGATATGCAGCGAGGACTCATCGTCGGAGTCCTCGAGTTCGCCCAGTAGATCCTTGACGTTATCCAAGGTGGTGGCCACCGGCTCTTCGCCGTACAGATAGTCGAGCCGACGAAATGCAGTGACCTCGATAAAAGGGCCATCGTCGTCGAGCCGAAACCGGCCCATCAAAATCGCCGTGGCATCTTCGCGGCGATACCGCGCCGCCTTGAATAATTCGGCCACCACATCGGCGTACAGAAAATAACGAGTCGACGAGTCGTCACAATCCCCGAATGGCCTGGCGGACAGCGATGGATTGCTCCTCGGGTCGTCGCCGGCCAGCGCGTCGCGAATTGTGCTCTCCAGTTGCTGTCGTATCTTCGCGTCGCTGCCCATATCCATCAATTCCTGGGGTGGACGGCGCGGTATGCCAACTCACTGACGGAGTCGACGGGCTCGATCCCGGCGTCGAGATCGACGTCCCAGGAAATTCGCTGCTGACCGTCGCCGATATCGTACAGGTAGTGGACGCGTTGAACACGGTCGCCCTGTTCGTCGGCATCCCACCGGCAGCGCGGATCGGAACCGCCCTGAGGCTGACGGCATTGCTCAAAAGTGTCGACCGATTCGACGTGATCGGTCAGTGTCCACTCCAGCGTCTCGATCAGCTCCGCTTCGTCGAGAATGCGAGCGATAGCATCGCACCCGTCGCGGTACTCCGGTTGGCTGCATTGCTCTCGCGCCGGTCCCTGCCAGCGCCGGTCCTCAATGAGCTCGTCCGGGTCGTACATCCCGGGCATGATATCGACGCGCTCCGTGGACTCGAAATTCTCACCGACCCGCATGATTTCGTTGGCCTGCAGATTCGCCGGCCTCAGAGCCCGCTCGTCGAAGTCAAATTCAAATGTGGCGTAAATTGGCTCGCCATCATCGGTCCATTGAAAATAGGCGTTAAATAACTGGTCGCGGCTGTGTTCGACCGTCCAGCCCAGTACGCGGTCCCCTTCGTCCGTCTCCGCCAAGCCGCCGAAATACATCAGCAGCGCTCCACCGAGATTGAGTTCCTCCGTAAATCGATGGTTGATGATCGCCGAGACGACCTGCTCGCTCTGGTCGTAGTAGTCCGATTCGACGCCTTCTTTGGGGTCGGTAACGACCTGGCCGGAGACATTCTTGGGCACCACCTCCTGAGTATCGAGATTGACGAGCCAGGTCGGACCGACGGTTACGCCTTCATCGTGAAACCCGTAGCGAACCCGGTAAAAGTACGGACCGTAGCGGGTTTCGCCCCACCACTCGACCTCCCATCCCTCCGGTTGCAGATCGCCGAGCTTCAATTGCTCATCGATGAAGTCCGGTGATTCCACCAATTCTCCGACCGTCCAATCTTGCTGGTCGCCGACTTCGGGATCGCTGCCCACGTTGGAGTTCTCGACCAGTGCAATGGCCGCATCTCCCTGGTCAGCCCAGGGGTTTTCGTCTTCGTCGTCGTCCTGCGTATCCGTGACCTCTTCGACGACCACCGTCTCCGCATCACCGGTCAAGGCGACGATCATCAGGGCACCAAAGACCACGATCATCGCGATGATGACCCCGAGTACAATCTGGAGAATCAACCGTGTATCCATCGACAACTACGTATTCTCGGGCATATTGGTGAAGAGATAGCTCACTGGCGCGAGGGTACATCGACATCCCAGCAGTGACAACGCACCGCCACCGCAAAAGCGGTCATTCCTCGTCCTCGACATCGGCCATAAGATCCGGGGAGATCATGATTTTGGGTTCCTCGGGCTCCGGCTCGGATTCCTCGACGCCATCGTCGACAATCGACTCCCCGGCGATGGCCTTGCGACCGGATTTCGAGGCCGTGGCGGGTCCATCGTCACCGCCGGATGCGTCGACGTTCGTCTCTGACGATTCCTCCTCGTCGGCCTCCTCATCTACGTCCCCGTCGACCCGTTCTTCGCCGGGCAACTCCGGAGGACCCGGTGGCATCTCCGACGCTCCACTAATTTCGTCCCCACCGTCCGTCCCGTCGTCCTCTGCGCCGTCGTCATCTCCGAGGGGATCGGCGCCGTCGCCGAGTTTACCCGACGCTTTCTTGAGCACTCCTGCGGCGGGAGTGGGCCGATCGTCGCCGAGTCGATCGCGCAGCCGCTCTTTGAGCGAACGCGACGATTTGTTGCCCGTTTCGCGGTCCGACGACGAATCCTCATCGACAGGTTCGGAATCACTATGCCCGGTGTCCAGAAGGGACTTATCGCCGACGTCTTCTGAGGACCGCGAGTCATCGATCTCCGGGATATCGAGGTCATCGCCGGTATCGTCCCAGTCGATCTGGATCGTCGACCGAAGGTCATCTCCGTCGGAAGACTCTCCGTCATCAGCGATATCGGGATCGACGGGAGCGTCGCGGCGCCCCTCAGAAATTTCCTCGAGCTCCTCGTCGCCGGAATCGAACTCTCGGGGCGGCTGCGATGTCTCTTCCTCCAGCCCACCCACCGCCTGAGGCTCCGGCTGTTTGGGCTCCGCCTGTTTGGGCTCCGCCTGTTTGGGTTCCGGCTGTTTGGGTTCCGGCTGTTTGGGTTCCG
>CAYUPT010000206.1:3181-7014 GCA_964446725.1 uncultured Bradymonadales bacterium
CTGTTTGGGCTCCGCCTGTTTGGATTCCGCCTGTTTTGGCTCCGCCTGTTTCGCCTCAAAAGCCGCGTCCTGTGTATTCTCCTCGAGCAGTGCCTGGTCGTAGGTCCCGGAACTCAGTCCGGTATCCACCTCGCTGTCAGCGCCGGAGTTACTACCTGAACGCGGCGGATTGAAGCGAACCGACGGTTCGCTGTCGTCTGACTGAGACGTCGGCTCGTCTCCGAGTCCGACATTGACCGGTGGGATCGTATCCTCCGGTTCGGAGGCCGGCGTCGTCGCCACCGGCTCACCGGCCATTGGCGCCTCGACCTCTGCGTTCTGGCGTTCTACTTCGTCGAGACTGACCGTCTCCCGCAGTTGCTGTTTATCGTGGCTCGCCACAACGGGCTCGGCGGCCTCGTCGATGCCGTCGTCGGGCTCCGAAGCGTCCGGTGCCGACGGCGTCTCCGGTCGCTCCGGCGTCCTCCGACGAGACGGCGCTTCGCCGCCATCGTCATCGCTCTCCGCGTCGACCTCCGCCTCCGGTTCGAGTTCGTCGTTGCCGACGTCACCGATCGCCTCTGGCTCAGCCTCAATATCTTCCGGAAGATAGCGAAACTCCGGGGGCACCGTCTGGAGCCGATCGGCGAAGACCTGAACGAAATTCCACAGTAATTTGATCGCCAGACCGGGTTCACTTCGCAATAATCCGACGAATTGATCGCGCTCGATGGTCAATAACACCGAGGCTTCCACGGCCTCCGCCTCCAGCGGCGTATCGTGTTCGTCCTGAGCATCGACGAGCGCCATCTCGCCGAAGTGCTCTCCGGCGCCCAATACCGATACCTGCTGGTCGTCGACGGTCAGCGAGACCGCCCCCTCCAGCACCAGATACAGCGCTTCGTTGTGGTTGTCGGCGGAGACGATGATGTCCTCGGCCGCCACATCAACCCTGTTGGCCACATCGGCGATCTGGTGAAGTTGGTCCGGTGCCAGGTAGTGAAAATACGGCGTCTGCCGCAACAGCTCCATAACCTCCGTATTATCCGGAATTTCTTCCGTGGTCGCCTCGCCGCTTCGCGGTGTCGGCTCTTCGGTATCGACGGCCTCGAGGCAGTCGACGACAACCACCGTAATATTGTCCTTTCCACCCGATGTATTGGCCAATTCGATGCATTCCTGGGTCGTCGTCTTCGGCTCACCGCGGCTCATCATACCGCGGATCTGTTGTTCATCTCCCAGGTACTCACTGAGGCCGTCACTGCACATCAACAGCCGGTCATCGGCGTTGACGTCGACCATGAATGCGTCGACGTCCACCGATTCGCGCACGCCGACGGCCCGAGTCACGGCATTTTGATGTTGAAATTCCTCTTCCGTCGTCCCCGGAGCGACCTGGCCCTGGCGGATCATTTCATTGAGCAAAGAGTGATCATCGGTAATCTGCTCTACCGCTCCATCGCGAAGTCGATACATCCGGGAGTCGCCGACGTGGCCGACGAAACCGCGCCCTCCCGCCAGCACCAGTGCCACACAGGTCGTGCCCATGCCCCGCCGACTCGGATCCTCTCGGGCCATCTCAAAAATACGGGCATTCCCGGTCTTGACGGCCCGCCGCATCACCGCCGTCAATTGGTCGGCCGCCGCCGTATCCTCCGGATGATTGCGCATACGGGCCAGTAAGTCCTTCTCCGACGCCACCACCTCGCGCACCGTCCGAACACAGATCGCGCTGGCGACTTCACCGGCCGCATGGCCGCCCATTCCATCACAGACGACAAAGAGTTGCAGGTTCTTGTCGACGAGGAAATTATCCTCATTGTGGTCGCGGACGCGCCCTGTATCGGTGGCTGCCCAGAAGCGCAGATCCATAGTCACTCCTTAACACATGATCTTCGAGGTGATTCAGGTGTCGGTATCATAACGCAACAACACCATTCCATCACCTCCCAAACACTCAAAAAGGTCTGCCGATCCCTATTGCAGCGTCCAATAGTGATTGACAGACCGCAGTCGCCACGACCTGACTTCCGCCGACCGCCCATGCCTCGAGCAGTATCGACGGAAGCCACCATATCCAGGCCGGTTTACTGGCTGTCTCCGACAAAGGCCTCCAGCACCGCCTGGCGCATGGCCACTCCATTGGCCGCCTGGTCCAAAATCAGGCAGCGATCGCCGTCGACGACCGGATCCGACAATTCGACGCCTCGGATCACCGGTCCCGGATGCAAGATCACGGCATCATCGCTGAGGTAGCGCTCCACAATCGACGAGTCGATCCCCCAGTCCATGGCGTATTCGTGGGGATCGATAATATTGCCGTGGATGCGCTCGCCGTGGATGCGCAATACGACGACCGCATCGGCCCACTGCAGCGCCTCTTTGCGAGACGACGTCTCATTTGCCGGCCAGTCGACCTTGCGGTCGTCCGACGGAAGAAGTTTCGGCGGTCCCGCCAACAGCACCTCGGCGCCGAGCGTCGAAAAAGCATGGGCGTCGCTTCGGGCAACGCGGCTGTGGACGACATCGCCCATAATCGCCACTTTCAACCCCGACAGATCGGTCCCGGTGTCGAAATGACGTCGCAGCGTCAACGCATCCAATAGCCCCTGGGTCGGATGCTCTCCACTGCCGTTTCCGGCATTGACGATCGGAACCTGGAGACGGTCCACCAACACGTGGGGAAGCTGGCGATCGTGGTGGCGAACGATAAACCCATCGACGCCCATCGCCGCCAGTGTTCGACAGATATCGGTGGCCGACTCTCCTTTCTGGACGCTCGTGCCGTGCTGGGTCACCAACACCACCTCGCCACCGAGTTTGCGCGTGGCCATCTCAAAACTGACGCGGGTCCGCGTGCTCGGCTCCAAAAACAACAATCCCAGCGTGTTATCTGCCAACGCCTGTTGACAACTCTCGGGAGTGATGACGCCTCCGTCGTCATCCATGTATTTTTCGGCGGTGTCGAGCAGTTCTATCATCTGCTCACGACTCATGTCTCGCAGTCCAATCAGGTGCATCCTTGCCTCCAGGCAGTAAAATTGACGCCTCGATTCGAGGTTCTTCAGTTACTTGACTTGCATTCCAAATCGATCCCAGCGAATCCCCGGCCCGCCGCTGTGGCTGTCTTCGAGCGACAACCAGATGATCATGGCCCGGCCCTTGATGTAGTTTTTCGGAACCTGACCCCAGCACCGGCTGTCGGCCGAATTATCCCGGTTGTCACCGACGGCAAAAAAGTGATCGTCTTCCACGACAATCGGCCCGAATTCTCGGCCGTCATCGTATCCCGGCGGATTGTCCTCCCGAATCCGATAGGAGCGCTCGCCGAGCGTTTCTTCGTAGTAGTAGGCCGTCTGTCCGGTGCGATCCGGATCGGGGGCCCGACGAAGCGGGGTGCGCTCCAGCGACTCTCCATTGACGTAGATCTCCGAGCCCTTGCCCTCGATGACATCGCCGGGCAACCCGATGATCCGTTTAATGAAGTCCTTTTCATCGAAATTCAGGATGCATTCCGCCCGCTGTTCGCCGCTGGCAAGTGCTTGCTCGCGCCGTTCGTTGACGTGTTCGCGGGCCTCCTCGGCGGGAAATCGAAACACCACGACCTCACCGTGATCCGGCTCGGCAAATTCGGCGACGAAATACGTGGTAAACGGGACCCGCACGCCGTATCGAAGTTTATTGACAAAGAGGTGATCGCCGTTGAGAAGCGTCGGCTCCATGCTGCCACTCGGAATTTTGAAGGCCTCGAAGAAAAAGGCTCGCAAAATCAGGGCACACAATATCGCCAGTGCAATCGTCTCCAGATACTCGCGCCATTCCGGTTCGACCGATACTCCCTCGAGGTGTTCATC
>CAYUPT010000207.1:0-6999 GCA_964446725.1 uncultured Bradymonadales bacterium
CGGCGGATAACAATCGCGTCCGGCGGCTGTGGCGGATTGAGCGCAGGTCCGGCGGCGGATAACAATCGCGTCCGGCGGCTGTGGCGGATTGAGCGCAGGTCCGGCGGTGGATAACAATCGCGTCCGGCGGCTGTGGCGGATTGAGCGCAGGTCCGGCGACAGCGCAGGTCCGGCGGCTGTGGCGGCGGATAATAGTGGGGGGGGCAAGGCACGGTGGTAGCTGACGGTTCGCCTACCATCGATACAGGAACGATGGGCTCACTCGGTCCGACATGATTTGGACAGCTTCCCACTCCGTGTTCTTGAAAGCGACCGGGGGCTCAACAAACAAAGGATGCACCGTAGAGAGGCCCACCGCTTCGCTGCTACCCGTCTGGCCGCCGACGTATTGGTCGTCGGCGTTACACGTCGAGTTCTTCGACGTTGCGGGCGTTGTCCATGATGAAATTAAATCGCATCGATGCGTCGCGTCCCATCAGATTGCCGATGACTTCGTCGGTCTTCTCGTCGACTTCCTCGGGGACAACGACTTTGAGGAGGCGGCGATGCTCGGGATCGAGGGTCGTCTCCCGGAGGGTCTT
The DNA here is from genome assembly GCA_964446725.1 of uncultured Bradymonadales bacterium. Lineage (GTDB taxonomy): Bacteria > Myxococcota_A > Bradymonadia > Bradymonadales > Bradymonadaceae > SLJM01. The sequence continues at coordinate 582 of CAYUPT010000207.1, forward strand.
GGCCATCATCTCGCCGAGGCCCTTGAAGCGCTGGATGTTGATATTCCAGTTGCGCTTCTGGTTGTTGAGTTTTTGGACGATATTATCGCGGGCCTCGTCGGTCAGCGCCCACTCGGTCGTCGAGCCGTAGTCGATGCGGTACAGCGGAGGCTGGGCGATGTACAGATAGCCCTGGTCGATGAGCTCCGGCATATAGCGGAAGAAAAACGTCAGAAGCAGCGTCGAGATGTGGTGGCCGTCGCTGTCGGCATCCATCAACAAGATGATCTTGTGGTAGCGAAGCTTCGACGGGTCGAAGTTGTCGCCGAGTCCACAACCCAGAGCGTCGATGACGTGGCGCAGTTCTTTGTTTTTGGTGACTCGTTTGAGCGAGGCCTGTTCGGCGTTGAGGACTTTTCCGCGAAGCGGCAAAATGGCCTGGGTGTTGCGGTCCCGGCCCTGTTTGGAGTTGCCGCCGGCGGAGTCGCCCTCCACAATAAACAATTCGCTTTGCTCGGGATCGGTGCTCGAGCAGTCGGCGAGTTTGCCGGGCAGATTGAGGCGGTGGCTGACGGCGCGCTTTCGCTTGACCTTTTTGGCCGCAGAGCGACTCGCTTTGCGGGCCTTGGCGGCCTGGATGATTCGCTGGGCGATATCCTCGCCGGTCGACGAGTGGTTGTGCAGATACTGCTCGACGGTGCCCCGGACCTGGCTTGATACCAGACTTTTGACGGACGGGTTGTTCAGTTTGGCTTTGGTCTGGCCCTGGAATTGAGGGTCATCCATAAAGATGCTGACTACAGCCTTGAGCCCCTCGCGGATGTCGTCGGATTGAATCGAGAGGTTTTTGGGCGGGATCTCATGGGCCTCCAGGAAGTTGCGAAGCGCCTTGACGATGCCGCTCTTAAAGCCCTGTTCGTGGGTGCCGCCGTCGGTGGTCGGAATTCCGTTGGCAAAGGTGCGAATATCCTCGGAGGTGTCCTCGGTCCACTGGATGGCGATTTCGAGGCGGGCGACGCTGTCGTCGAGGTTCTCCTCGCGGATGGTGATGATATCGGTGTGGATCGGCGCCTCTTTGCTCTCCTTTTGGATCTGGGACAGAAAGTCGGCGACGCCGCCGTCGTGTTTGAATTCGTAGTACTCATCATCGGCCTCGTCGCGAAAGACGATGCGCAGGCCCCGGTTGAGATAGGCCTTGATTTCAAGCCACTCGGCGATCATCTCGCCGTCAAAGTGGATATCCTCGAAGATCTCGGGATCCGGTTCGAAGTAAATTTCGGTGCCCGTGCCTCGGGCCTCGCCGAGGTCTTCGACGTCGGTTTGAGGACGTCCCCGGGAGAAGGTCTGGCGGTGGCGTCGGCCGTCGCGCTTGATGGTGGCGACCATCTTTTGACTGAGGGCATTGACCACCGACGAGCCGACACCGTGGAGGCCGCCGGAGGTAAAGTAGTTGGCGTCGTCGAATTTGCCGCCGGCGTGCAGTGTGGTCAAAATAATCTCGAGGGCACTGCGCTTTTCTTCGGGGTGTTCGTCGACGGGGATGCCGCGGCCGTTGTCGGAGACCGACACCGAGGTCCCGTCTTCGTGGAGGGTGACCTCGATGGTGGTGGCAAAGCCGTTGATGGCCTCGTCGACGGAGTTGTCGACGACCTCCCACAGGATATGGTGGAGGCCGTGTTTTCCGGTGCCGCCGATGTACATACCGGGGCGTTTGCGGACCGGCTCCAGGTCCTTGAGGATGGTGATATTTTCGGCGTTGTACTGGTTGGCGGCGGTGCTCATCGTTCTCCATCGCTCGTATCGAAAATCGTCGAGGCGCTGGTGTGGCGGCGCCCGGAGGTTCCAGACTCGATGCGACGCCAACAAAACACGTCGGCTGCCGTCAAATCAAGACGAAGTCTCATTGTCGGCCCCATCATAATCGGCGGCGGCCTCAAAGGAGCGCTCCTGTGGCGGCAGCCCGTCGGGCATGCATTCCGGGCAGGGGCACATCTCGCGCAATTTTTGAAAGGAGTAAATTCCGGTGTCGTGGCCGTCGGCCCAGGTAATGCTCAGTGCGTAGCCGCCGACCTGGTCGACGTCGACGACCTCGACCTGGCGGTGGAGGCGAATATCCTGCCATTTCGGCTCAGAACCGGAGTGGCCCTGGCAGCGCGCACAGGGGCAGTAGCCGCGCAGATAGGGGGTGGGAAACTCGCTGACGTGGTCGTCGCTAAAGACCATATAGAGGATGTCGTCGTCGGAGCGATATTCAATTTCGACGGGATGCGGATAGTAGCCCATATCGGAGCCTGGGGAAAAAGTAACGCGATTGACGTCGCCGGTTGATGGGAGTCGTCTAACAGGGCCCGCTTCAAAATCAAGGGGTTAGCATCGGGCCGTCCCAATGGTCCAGTCGCCGCCAGAAGTTCGGGAGCTTGACCGAGGCGGCTGGGCCCTAACTTTCGGTGGTGACGACATAACGGTGCAGTCCGGTGTAACATTTCCGGCGCTGCGTTGAACCTCCAAATGCACTGGACCCAAGAACAGGAGTCGAAACCGATGGAAGTATCAGAAGTGATGACCCCGAATCCGGAGCGAGCCGAAGTGACCGAGACGGTCCGCGATGGGCTCCATAAGTTGGTGGAACTCGATGTGCGGCATCTGCCGATCGTCGATCAGACCGAGTTGGTGGGCATGATCAGCGACCGCGATCTGCGCGAATACGTGGTGCCGATGGCCTCCGATCTGGAGATGGTCAATTCGTCGGATGCCCGCTTTGAGCGCCCGCTCAGTGATCTGATGCGTGGCGATGTGATCTCCGTGCATCCGGAGACCGACGTCAGCGAAGTCATCGAGTTGATGATCGACCACAAGATCGGGGCTGTCCCCGTCGTCCAGCCGGCGACGGGAACCCTGGTCGGCATCGTCAGCTATATCGACGTGATCCGCGAGGCCCAAGACTTCTTCGAGAACTTATAAGTCGCCGTCGACGGGGGCGAGTCGCCGGTTATTCGTCGAGGGCCGGAAGGGCCATCAGGTAGTCGATGGCCTCGTCGGGGTCGGTGGCGGTGGTCAGCAGAGATTCGACGGCCTCCAGAAGATGGGCCTCGACGCCGCGGTCTTCGGCGGCCTGGCTGAAGGCCTCGACGATATCGACCAGTTCCTGTGCCGGCGGGCCAAAGCGCTCGATGAAGGTCTCGGCGTCGCCGTCGGCCAGAGCAATGCCCATCTGCACGTCGATATCATCGCGCTCGAGGGTGTCGACGTATAAATTACCGGCACCGGACAATCCGTAGGCGGTCTTTTGGTTGGCCTCGAAGGCGCCGACAAATCGGGCCATTTCGGCGAGCCCCCGGGTAAAGACGGTCGCCTGGAGGCTGGCGCCGAGCTGGAGGCTGTGGGCCAGGCCGCTGACCAACGCCAGGAGTCGGGCGTAGATCGCCGACAATTCGGCGCCATAGATGTCGCGGGAGTGATAGACGCGAAATCGGGGCGACATCATCGACTCCTCGACGAGGTCGTGGACGTCGGGGAAGCGCGAGGCACAGACGGCGGCCGCCGGTCGCTCCTGGCGGATATCATCGAGTCGCATTGGACCGCTCAAAAAACCGATGCGCTGCGTCGGGGTCTCGTCGGCGAAGATTTTGGAGGCCGTCGTGAGGGTTCCGGCCTCGATGCCGCGAATGGTGTGGACGATGACGTGGCGGCCGGTCAACACGTCGCCGAGTTGACGGGCGATCGCTCGACAGCGCTCAATACCGGTATTGACGACGATCATCGACGCTTCGGCAAGCCGGTCGAGATCAACGGTGGGGCGATCGTCATCGCGGGGTCGGTCTTCGCCATCGACTGCAGGCGGTGACCACAGGCAGACATCGCAGGGGCCCATATTGAGGATCTGACGGATGACCGACTCTTCCTGTGGATCTCCGACGAAGCCGACGTATTTCATATTGGATTCTCGCTGTGTGGTGTGCGCAATCAATGGGCGACTTGTGGGCACCGTCGGCGCAATCCTTTCATGCGCCGGACTTGCAGATCTACTTTGACGACTGTACTGGAGCCGATCGATATACGGCGACGATACCATCGGCGGTGATCGCTTGAAGATCTGCGGCACCGGTCTGGGAATTCTTTCTCAAGGTGTAAAGAGACATGTCATCAGATGCAACAGTTCCGCCCGGCGATCGCTACTTTGTTATTGCTACCGGAAACTCCGGCAAGCGGCGTGAGTTCGAGCAATTACTCAGCGATTTCACGCAGCCCGACTGGGAGTTGTACGACCGGAATTCCTTTCCAGAGACGCTGGCCGACATCGAGGAGACGGCCGGCACCTTTGTGGGCAATGCCATCGACAAGGCGACGAAGACGGCGCGCCAGACCGGCTGTTGTTGTCTGGCCGACGACTCGGGGCTTGAAGTCGACGCCCTCGACGGTGCGCCGGGGGTTCACAGTGCCCGATTTGCCGGTGAGGAGGCGACCGACGAGGACAACAACCGTCTTTTGCTGTCGAAACTCGACGGAGTGCCGGAAGCGGAGCGGACGGCTCGATTTGTCGCTGTGGTCGCGCTGGTATTGCCCCGAAACCGGGTGGGCCGCGTCATTCTGGCGCGCCGGGGACAGACCCACGATGATATTGAGCCCGGAGCGGCTCGAAAAGAGGCCACCCCGGTAGCGACCGATGATGGCGTGGTCGTCTGGTTTCGCGGCACCGTCGAGGGCCGAATAACGACGGAACCGTCGGGGGACCAGGGGTTTGGCTACGATCCGCTCTTTGAGGTCGTCTCCAAACAGCGGACGATGGCCGAGTTGTCGGAGGTCGAAAAAAACGAGCTGAGTCATCGCGCCGAGGCGGTGCGCAAGTTGCGGGCCTCGATGTTGTGAGTCCATCGCTCAGTGACGGAGAGCGTAGACTCCAAGCCGTGCTCACCGTGTGCAGTCTGGCACCAGAGCCTCGCTCGGATGTGGCGATGGGCGCGCCGATGTCGACGCTCGGGCGATTTGTGGAACCCCAACAGCGGGTGGCTTGAGCAATAGAAATTCCCACTTCCATCCTGTTGACAGTCGTATGAACAGCTCTTAAAATACGACCAGCCCACGCGAAAAGCCTTTGGGGCACGATTCAACACGGTAGCGGTCAAAAACCGCTCTCAATACGGTTGAGTCGTCGTTAATTCGCTACTACTTTTTGTGATGTAGTTGAGGCTTATATGTACCCCCCCCCTGCACAACTTTCTTTAACCGCGACAGTAGTTGGACTCGTACTATTTTCCATGACGGGATGTAGTCTGGCCGACGATGAAACCTCGGGCGACGACACGCTGGAGGAGGCCGAGACGACACAATCGAGCCTAGTCTCGGAGTGCGATCCCGATGAATATTATGCCTCCTGTATCGAAATCGATGCCCAGCAGACTGTGACCTGGCAAGACACGCTCCCCGATCCCGACTGGCGTACGGTCGAGCCAAGCGACAATCCGGAACTGGACTACGAGATCGAAATTGATGTCTCGGAACTCAACGGAGGGATAATCCCCACTGCTGAGGGGCAAGGAGAATACGACACGGAAGCCGAGTTTTTCGCGGCTTACTCCTCGTTGATCGGTATCGATGTAGAAAACAACGAATTCGGACTTATTGTGGCCGGTGAGACGGTCAAGCAGGCCACCGATGGAGGCCCCTCCGAAGGTTCAACCGGCGTATTCGTATACGACGCTCTGACCGACGAAGACGGAAAGCTCTTCGTCGACAATACCGATGTCACCGACCAATTCGTGGTTCCGGAGCGCCAGCGCGACTTCGAACAGGAGATTACTCGCGCCGACGGGACAACGGATTCCGTCGATAATGACATCAGTGCACAACTACTCAATTCCGATCCGGTCGTAGTCGACGATGCCCTTCTGGCTGACGGCGCGTGGCGTGCTAATTTGCAATTGGCCGTAAAACTAATTGAAGACCGGCCCTTCATTACGAATCCGGTCGAAGCCTCGACGGATATCAAAGATGTCTCCCGGGCCCATCGAACTCCATTTGGGGAATCCTGGTTTGGCTGTCTCGTGCGCTTCGAGCAAGATAGTGACGGCCAGTTCAATATGATCGAGGTAATGTGCAATAGCGCCGATTCGCTCTACGCGCAGACCTTTGCCGACCTTGTCCATCCCGATGACGATAGCAGCGCTTGGGCCTCCAATGCGCGAAGTGTGTCGACATCCATCAGTACGGTCGACGCCGCACTGGACAACGTCTGCGGTTTCGGTAACGCGGACTTTGATTCGGATCACGATGATTCGGATAATGTATTCTTTGATTCGTCCAATGCCGGCAACTGTCCTGTACCGTTCAACTGAGCGCAACACGGCGTCCGGGTTTTCCGTAAACATCACTTCCGACCTTTGAATTGGTAGTGCTGCCCTTCGAAACTACGCCGGGGCTCTCGGCGGTGCTGAACGACGAT
>CAYUPT010000208.1:0-6989 GCA_964446725.1 uncultured Bradymonadales bacterium
GGACCACATTTTCGAGATGCGCTTCTCCGAGCGCATCGAGAATATCGCAGTAGTTGGGGACCAACCATGACGGCGAGAGCGGACCGGTGCCATAGATCTGATTGTAGAGATTGTCGCCGTCGAGGAACTCCATGACGATAAAAGGGGCGCCGATACTATCGAGGCGTCCAAAGTCGTAGATGTCGACAATACTGGGATGGGAGATTCGGGCCGCCAGACGGGCTTCGCGCAAAAATCGCTGCAGGGCCCGTTCGACGTCGTCATCGTCGACGCGACTCATAGATAAGACCTTGATGGCCACCGGTCGGTCGATCAGCTCGTCGCGTGCATTGTAGACGGTGGCAAAGCCGCCTTCGCCGATGACGCCTTCGACGGCGTATCGATCTTCGAGACGGGTGCCGGGCTTGATGTGCTGTTGGTTGGAGCCGCTCATCGTAGATGCCATCCGTAGCTCAAAAGACGCGTGGTCACGGACCGAAGGGCGCGTTGCAGAATGCCGCCTCGAACAGAGTCAAAGTAGCGGCGATGACGCTGTGCGACAATGGGACGGATTCAAATTAATGGACGGAGAGCGTCACCGGCGCACCAAAGGCTGTGGGATCATACCCTCAACAGGACGGGCGATGTGTCAACTTGTCACAGTCCAGCCCGACGGGGGCTCGAAGCCCGGAGTCGACGCCAGACCGAAGCAGCGCGGCGTGGCCAGGGGGGAGCGAAATCTAGTTTTGACGTATAGTGGGTAACGGAATATACTTTGCAATATGTTTCCTGTGACAGCGGAGCCACTGTGCTCGTCGTTTTACCTGGGGCTTGATTGACTGCGCGCCGAGGATTTCATTCATGTTTTCATCGATCCATAACATCCATGTCCGGAACTTGGGACGTCGGCTGTTTGAGGCGCTGACGACCGGGGCTGCTCATCTTCTGGGAGTGGCCGTGGTCTTTGCGGTGACCTGCTGGCTGTTGCTTCCCGGCGAGAGCCGGGCGGCGCTGTACGAGGCCGCTCACCACGGACTGGTCGCCAGTATGACCCCCGAGATCGCGCTGCACGCCGGACTCAGCGCCTGTCTGTGGGCGCTGATCGTCATCATCTGGAAGCTGGCGCTGACGCCCACCCCGGATACGTCGCGACGCGTCGTCAAATCCCGGGGGGCGGTGATGTTGGAAACCATTGTGGTCTTTCCGGTGTTTTTGATGGTGACCCTGGGGTTGATCCAGCTTGCCCTTCTCAATACGTCGGGGCTGTTGACGACGCTCGGCGCTTTTAACGCCGGTCGCACCGTCGCCGTGTGGCATCCGGAGGCCATGGAGCAACGCAACGACGTCAACCAGGATACGGTCGAAGAAAAGGCGCGACTGGCAGCGGCGGCGGCCGTCGCTCCGGCGGCGCCGTCTGATTTTACGGTCGATACCCAGACCTGCGGACAATCCGATTCACTGGAGGCCCGACTGGAGGCCCTCGCCGATGCCGGTCACCAGGAGGAGGCGGGGGTGACATCGGACGGTCGCTTTTCACTGACGGCGGCCTTCGATCAGTCGAGCTTTACGCATCGGGGCCAGTCGAAGCTTCAATTTGCTCACTGCGCGACGGACGTCGAGTACATGGTGGGCAACGATAATGAAGTGTTGACCCGGGTGGAGTACCAGCAGCATATGGCGATGCCCTTTGTTCACCGGGTCTTCGGCGAGATGGATACCGTCGCCGGTCGCACGGCGATGTACAATACGCTCAGTCGCGAACACCGCACGACGCACCAGATTCAGCCCAACGACTGCCCACCCGGTGGTTTTATGTTTAGCTGCTGGTGATACGAGTTGATGACGCCACTTACGATGGTGATTGCAATGATGAAACGGATACGACAACTCGTGAAGGACCGACTCGGTCGTCTCGACGATTCGGAGGACGGGGCGATCATCCTGTTGGTGCTGGCCGCCTTTTTGATACTGATCATGGTGTCGATGGCGATGTTCGAAGCCGGAGAGGCGTCGCACGAAGAGATCAGGACGCAAAACGCCGCCGATACCGCCGCCTACAGCCAGTCGGTCGTCAAGGCGCGGTCGATGAATATGCTGACCTATTCCAACTCCGCAAAACGGATGTTGTTCAGCTATTTCGTCACGCACACCACGGGGATGACGGCTCTGGGGGCGAGTACATCGACGTATTGCAGCCGCTGTGCCTCGAGCTGGGGCTTTGATTTCTACGCCTGTTATCGATGTACCGTCGGTGGATTTCAGAGTCTCGCGGAGTTGATCAACCTATTTGCCAACGTGTGGCCCACTGCTCAACGAACGGCCGAAGAACTGGATACCCTCAATGACTTCCAGGAGTATCTCGTCGGAATTACCCCCTGGTGGGGCTACGCCGAAAATCTGTTGCGCGGTCGCTACAATGGGGCGACGGCCACCACATCCTGGCCGCCGCCGGAGGCCACCCTTCCGGACTGGGCCAATCAGGTCACCAACGCCGTCGAGAGCTTCGACAACAACTTTGATACGAACTTCGGCTCTCACATCCCGGGCCACACCGACAAATTCGACGAATTGCCCGTCGAACAGCGAGACGGCGGGTTTGGCGGCTTTATGGATGTCATGGATTACTGCCTGGAGTTTAGTTGGAGTATGGAGCACATCATTCCCGCCGTCGAACACGTCATCCAGAGCGACGGCGGCGGCTGGGATCCGTCGGGGATCTCATCGGATGGTCAGACGATCGGCTACTTTATGGGGGCCAATGCGGCGCCGGAGGGAACCTGTATCAGCACGATGCTGATGACGTTGCCGCTGTACAGCTTCGATTGGGATGTGTCGGAAAACGCCATGGATTACCGCGTCGACGGCGGCGGCTTTTTCCCGGGTTCCAAAGATGGCAACGACTGGCAGCAGGAGACGTCGAATATCACGATGGCCTACCGGGCTTCCAATCGCCTGCGCTCGGGAGACGACGAGGATGTCTTCGAACTCGTCGGAGGCGATCACAACGAAAATCCACTCTTTCAGAGCGGAGGGACCTGGTCGGTGGCCCGAAGCGAGATCGTATTTGGACAGACCTTCGTCAATAACCAGCTTCCGGGAGGGTTGTCGGGCTTTGGTCAATTCGGCTCCAATGCGCTGGCGGGCCGGATGGTCTCGCTGCGCGGAGGTCCTCACATGTGGACGCCGCGGTGGACGGCTCGACTGCGGCCGATGTACCTGCCCGACGAGGACCTCGGTGAGACCATCCAGGGCGATGATGTGGGGCTGGGACCGGTCTTTGTCGACAGTCTGCCCTATATCGCCGCCAGCAGCCAGATGTCGTCGATCATCGACGGGACCTTCGACATCCAAAACTCCGTCGCCGACATGTTCGCGATGTACGTCAATTCCGGATCATTTGAAGCCGATCGTCTCGAGGGGATCGAACGATGAAACGCATGGTATCGAAATGGTGGTCACTCGGCAGTCTTCGCCGATTGCACCAGTCGCGCTCGGGCACGGCAATGACGGAATTTGCCGTCACACTGCCGATTTATATCCTGTTTATGATCGGGATTTTGAACCTGTACAATATCCACCAAGAGGTGTTGCTCAGTGAGCAACGAGCCTCGGCAGAGCTGTGGGAAGACGCCGTCGGCGTCCAATCGGGCTTTCCGGTCAGTTTCGAGATGACACCCGGTAGTGGAGCAATCAGTTCGGCGTCGCACTACTCATCGGTCGGTGACTTTTTGTCGGTGGCCAATTCCATCGATAGCGGAACGGCCGCCGGCGGGATGTACGCCGAGAGCGGACTCAAGGTCAGTGCCGCGGATTTGATCCCCAATGTCAACGTAGATCCCGAACCGGAGTTCAATCTCAATCAGGTGGTCTGCGATCCGAGTTTTACCTCGAATTTGATGAATGATCGGATGCTGGCCGGTCAGATGGATTATGATAATTTTGCCGGGATCGCCAGTTCGGTGCTCAACGCCACCGGAGCGCGTCCGGCGCTGGGGGCCGGGATTCGCTACGGCATCGTCGGTGGTATCGATGATCATCAATTCGGTTCCGACAGCGACGCATCGGCGATGGGGATGACCCAGGCCTTTGGCGGCGACGTTCAGACCGACTACAGCGCCCTGGCTCCGACGCGGCCCGTCGACCGGATCGGAACCGTCGGCCTGGCCCGACTCGAGATCGGTCCAGACGACGGCTTTAGTGATACCGCCAATTTCGGATGGACGAATATCGGCTCCGGCGCCGACAGCATCGGGTCCTGTCCCTAATTGCAGGAGCCGGCGGTCGCCGACTTTTCAGGATTTCTACCCAACTCGCCCGGAGGTCATATGTCACTTCGAGAATTCATCATTATCGGTCTCAAACTGGGAATCAGTGGCGCGATCATTGCCGCCCTGGCCGTCGGTTTTATCGTGATCTCCGGCGAAGGGGATATTTCGGAAGCGCAGGCCACGATCTTCGATCTACAGACTGAAGCGGCCGCCGAGCACGAGGACTTCGAGCGGGTCATGGAGGAGTCGGGTCTCGAGCCCAGTCCCTATGATATGAACGGCAATCACGTGCAATTTGCGGCGGCCGATTCGCCTCTAAGCCCCATGGAGTTGAGTGAGAATTATCAGCGGCGCCTGCAGCGGGCGGGCATCAATTCGAAGGTCTACAACCAGCCGTTGATTCCTTCCGATGGTCACCACGCCTCGCCGCAGGAAATCCTGGGCGACACCGAGCAGGTCCTCGAACAGATGGACGCCTTTTTATCGGGCGAGTTGGTTCCGATCACCATGGAAGATGACTACGTGACGATGGGTGGGTTGGTGCCCGATCGGGATTTCGACGGCGACGAAGAGGAGTTCCGAGAGCAGTGGCAGGCCAATATGCGCGACAATTTCGAGGACGGCGAGGAGTTATTCGAGCATCTGCAAAGAGCGACTGATATCGAGGGAATCGACTTCGAGGACAATATCGCCGGGTTTCGCTTCCTCGATGCTCAGCGCCAAGACCATCCCCAGATGCAGTCACAGGTCACGGCGACCTGGTCGGACAACGACTTTGACGCCAGTCGCATGAACGACCCGCAGGCCATGGAGCGTCGACCCGGAGCCGAAGTCCCGGCGTGCATCGGCTGCGAGCGCAGCAATCGACTGGAGGCGCTCAACGAAGATGAGCCCTACGTGCTCAATCAATTCCACACCTCAGCACCGTCGCATGATGTGGGCCAATTTTATCGCGAGGCGATGCAAAATCGCGACTGGCAGCCGTCGGAATCGGACCAGATCATCAATGAATTTGCGGCCCACGTCCCGGAGCTTCAGCAGATGAGCGGCGAGACAATGACCTTTGAGCGAGGCGAGGAGTCGCTGACCATCTACATCAGCGAAGATCCGAACGACCGTCATACGGAAATTGTCAGCATGATGGAGAGTCAGTAATAGCCGGGGCGCTGGGAGCTTGTTGCATGTAAGCTCCGAGACGTCTGGCCGGCCGAGAAGTGGCCTCCGCGACATGGTGTCCGGGGACGAATACCAGCAAGACACCGGGGCTGATATCGCGGACTCGCTCCACCGGACCAGGAGCCACCAAAACCAACCGATGACAGTCGGACTTTGTCGCTTGGCTCCTCGTCCGACCAGGGGATGTCCTCGGCTCCAACACCTTCATAACCCCTTGAACTATCATCCCCTGCACGATTGGACGCGCTTCACCCGACAAATCCACGCGATGACAGCCCGACTCCGCCCTACGTATCACCGGCGCCGCGTTTTAGTTGGTTTCCGTCTCGTTTCGCCCCGATAATTACTGCAAATTGTGTTGGCGGCGGAGTTGATCGACGTCGACTTCGTCGCGCGCTTCAGATGGTAGCATCTCTTGTTCGTCGACGAAGTCCTGGGGGTCGGCGCTTCCGCGCTGGATGTCGCGCGCATTCTCTTCCATGGCCTCTACATCAACGCCATCCATATCGTGGGGCATGACGTCGGCAACGGAGTCTGGCCGGCCACCGGCAGTGGTTTCTTCGGCCAGTTGGCGATAGTGTTCTTCGTCGAGACGCTGCTCTTCGGCGGTGTAGTCCTCTCGGCTGGGACGATCCGGATCGAATTCGGGGGCCTGTTGACGATTCGCGGCCAGATCTTGTTCGGGGCTTCGAAAGGAGTCGTCGGCACCGTCAAATTCCATCCGCTCGTTTTCCTGTTGTATCTGTTGGACAGCAGGGTGGGGACCGTGGTCTTCCGGCTCCGAATCATCGGAGAGCATGACCCAGAGGCCGGCTGACATCACCAGAACGCCGGCGATGACACCGGCCAAAATGAGGTCATCGGCCCCGATATTGTCGTTGCCATCGTCTCGCGCGGTGTCGTTGGCGGAGTCCGACTGTTGTCGCTGACGAAAGTGGTTGTTGGCCATGGTTGCCTCTCCCTGAGCCGGTAGTATCGAGGTCGTCGATCATCGTTTTGATCGCTGCAAATCTTTCGACGGCGATGTGAACGGTTCATGAGGTAGGATAGCCAAACTGTGATCTATTGAAAAGACGGGTCGGCGGTGTGGTGTGGATGAAGTGGCGGTCTACCGGGAGTTCGGGGGCTGCTTCGCTGCCGTAACGACCGGCGATCCAACGTCAGAAACAGGTCTGTCGGGAATGGCGGATCGGGGGACAATCGTTGAAAGCGATGGAAAGTGTGCCATGTTTACGGCGCAACGACTGATTCTCCCACAATTTCACTCTTGGCAACTGCGACCCCCCATGACAACGCATCAATGGATCGATACTGCCGACGGCCTTCGACAATTCTGCGAAACCCTCGGCGATGGGCCGGTGGCCGTCGATACCGAAAGCGATCACTTTCACTCCTACCAGGCCCGGGTTTGCCTGATTCAACTCGCCGGCGACGAAGGGGCAGCGCTCGTCGATCCCCTGGGACTGGATGACGACGATCTTCGGCCCTTATTTGAGCTCTTTGAAGACCCGGAGATCACCAAAGTGCTGCACTCGGCGCGAAATGACATCAACGAGTTGGACCGTG
>CAYUPT010000209.1:0-6979 GCA_964446725.1 uncultured Bradymonadales bacterium
CGACGATCTTCTGGTCAGTGCTCTGTACGGAAGTCGAGACGCCGCCACCCGCGCCGTCGTCGACGCCATGACGAAGATTACCGCCGATATCGCCGACGCGTTGACAACGCGTCGCAGCCAAACTGAATCCGATCGAGGTCATCGATGAGCAAGCAGGCCAAACGGGCCCGCAAATTTTTGCGCCAGATCAAGTCCGGTGAGCCGGCCCCGATCTACTACATCTATGGCGAAGAGACCTATCTGTTGGACAAAGCCCTGGAGGCGATCACCAAAGCCGCCTGTCCGGATGGAACCAACGACTTTAATTACGACTCCTTTCAGGGCACCGACATCGACGGCGACGCCGTATTGGCGGCCGCCGAGATGCTTCCGATGATGGCCGAACGACGATTGGTCGTCGTCCGCGACCTCCAGGAAGTGGCTCTCAGCGAATTGGAGCCACTGGAGACGTACTTCGAGGATCCGTCGCCGACGACCTGCCTGGTATTTCACGCCCGGACCATCAACAAGAGCATCGATGGTCGAAAACGGATGGTCAAAAAGCTCAAAAAAGCCGCCGAGCACTGCGAATTCGAACCGCTGTATGAAAACGAATTGGGTCCCTTTCTCAAACGGCAGGCCAGTAAGCGCGGGCTGCGGTTGCGACGCGAGGCGTCGGCCTATCTCGTCGACGCCGTCGGTACCGAATTGGCGGCCCTCGACCAGGCACTCCAGAAAGTCGACCTGTACCTGGGTGAAGCCGATGGCGACGAGCCCCGGGAGGTCACCGTCGACGATGCTCAGGCGATTGTGGCGCGCACTCGAAACCGCTCGGTCTTCGACTTGACCGACGCCCTGGGCGAACGCGACTACCAGACAGCAATGGAGGTTCTGGACCGCATGTTGCTCGACGGCGAGGCGCCACTTGTGATCTCCCACATGATCGCCCGCCACTATCGGATTGTCGCTCGCCTGCAGGACCCCAAACTTCGAAGCGCCTCCAACAAAAAGGCAGCCTCCGCCATCCATGTTCCGCCCTTTTTCGTCGACGACTACCGGCGCCACGCCCGGATTTTTTCGCCGGCGAAAGTGGAATTGATCCTCAAGATGATGCTCGATGTCGACATCGCACTAAAATCGAGCCCGCTGCCGGATCGCGTCATTTTGGAACGACTGCTCACCGACATCTGTTTTGAATCCGTCGATGAAGCCGGATGATCGACGGACAGGAGCTCCGAACGTGACTCTCGATTTACCCTCTCCGACATCGGTTCGGAATACCCGACGCCAACGGCTGCGCGCTCTGCTCGACGCCGAATTGTATCTTCCGGCGCTCGTCGATCGACTGTCGATGGGGCTGTTATCGGTGAATACCGAAAAGAGCTGTCGCTGGGCGGGCTGGATCGCCTCACTTCGAGACGACCCGGCCTGGGAGATCATCGAACCGGTGCTCGATATCAACGAGGCCTGGCCCGAGGTCTGGAATCGCGCTCGGCAGGCGGGGTTTAGCGACGAGACCGAACACCATCAGGCGATCTTCTTTTCTCGACTCTTCGAACGCGCCATCGACGAGTCGCGCTTCGAGATCGCCCGCCGCGCCTGGACGCAGGCTCTGCTGAGCTGGCGCCACCTCGCCGGCGGCGACTACCTGCGCGACGAGATCATTGGTCCGAATGCCGACCTGAGCCGCGCCCAGACCGATGAAGTACTGGCCGGGCTCTTCGACGGTCCACTGGAGGTCATCTCCGAGCTGGCGAAATCGGGACTGCGACTCCATCAATGGGATGCCCCGCCGGCCCGGCGCCCTCTGCGCTTTGCGATGGGGGCCATCGACCGCGCGGAATCGCTTTTTTCCGATGACGACGTTCCCGCTGATGCGCCGTTGACGACGGGCGTTACCGACGGCGTGGAAGCCATCCGAGAGCGACTCCACCGCGCGGTGACCTCCCGACTCGACGACAATCTGGAATCGCTGGACTACGACACCGTCGAGCGAGCCCCGATTTGCGCTCTTTTCGACAGTACCATCAGCCGCTGCCGCCACCTCAACTACCCGCCACAACTGGACCGCGTGGTGCTGCGCCGCGGCTTGGACGTCATCTGGAACCTACGGGATGTGGGCCGCGACGACGAATTGGCGATCATTCCACCGATGGTCGAGCGACTCGAAGAATGTGCAACCAGGCTCCAATCCGCCGGCGGCGATGACCTCTTTGGCCTCGAGGGCGCCATCGCTGACTTGCTGGTCTTTAAGGGCGAGGAAGCGCTTTCACTCGACGATCGCCAGGAGGCCTACGAGCAGGCGCTCGAGACCTGCCCGGGCCATCGCAACGCATCGCGACTGCTCTCCTATGTATTATTGGAGCGCGCCAATCGACAGCTCCTGAAACTGGCCCCACTGCCGGACGCCACGGCCCGCCTGGGCGCCGCCCGAACGCGTATCCAGCCCATCGTCGACCGCGTCGCCAACTGGATCGAGCGCGCCGAAGAGTTGTACCCCGACAACGACCTCCTCGGGCAGTACCAACGAGATCTCGAAGAAGAAGTCCTCCGCTTTAAACTTGCTCCCGATATCGACCATGACGACCAGTGATAATCCATTTGAACGGTGGGGCCTCGATCCGAGTGCCGACATGCAGGAATTGACGTGCCAGATGAAGGCCAAGTCCCGTCAACTCGCCCCCGATAAGCGCGACGAATTGCAGCGAGACTGGCGGGCTCTGACCTCCGATCCGGTCTACCGCGCCCGGTGCATTGCCCTGACGCCTCCGCCTATCACCGACCGGAATTCGCCCTGGGAGCTGGCCGATGAACTCACGGGCCACAGCGGCGATGTGGAATTGCCCGCACTCATTCCGCAGTTAGAAGACGCGCTGGTCCTGCCGAGGATGGACGACCGACGCCTGTATGCACAGCCGCCCTTTTTGCCGTCGGTCCTACAGAAATCGCAGCGCCACAACTCCTGAATCCACGACTTTTAGACCGGTGACTATATGAAGATCTCGCCTCCGTTCGGCATCGACCTGGGCACGACGCGCACCGTCGCCGCCGTCTTTCCACCGGACGCCGATGCTCCGTCGGTGGCGGTCGACGAACAGGGACGCGCTCCGCTTCCCTCGGTCGTCGCCTCCGCCGGTGACAGCCGGTGGCACGCCGGATACGACGCCATCGAGACCGCCGATGAGAGTGGAACACCGCGCATCGAGTCCTTTAAACGATTGATGGGAAGCGACGAGGAGGTTCGACACGCCAAGGGACTGCTTCCCGAAGATCTGTCGGCGATCGTCTTATCGGCCGTCGCAAACCGGATGGAGCGCCACCTCGACGACTCCCACGCCGGCCGCTCATTCGACCCCCGTCAGGCCGTCATCACCGTCCCCGCCTACTTCGACGCCCCCCAGATCGAAGCGACGCGCCGCGCCGGCGAGCAGGCCGGGATCGACGTCGGCGGTCTCGTCCAGGAGCCGACGGCGGCCGCCATCTACCATACCTGGAATCGCGGACTCGGCGACGGCACCTTTCTGGTCTACGATCTGGGCGGTGGCACCTTCGATGTCTCGATCATTCGCGCCGTCTACGGTGAGTACCAGGTCTTGAGCATCGACGGCGACAACCACCTCGGCGGCGACGACTTCGACCGGCGCCTGGCCGACATCTTTCGCCGACGACTTGCCAACTAGGGCTATCAACTCGGCGACGATGTCGACGACGAAACGGACCGCGCCGCCTTCGACATACTCCAGCGACTGGCGCGGGATACCAAGGAATCGCTCAGCGATGTCCAAAGCGTCGAACTCGACGAAACCGAACTCTTCGACGACCGCTCCGGCCGCTCCATCGATCTTTGCACCACCGTCGAACGCGAGGACTTCGAGTCCGCCATCGACGACCTTCTGGACTCCACGGTCCTGGCCTGCCGTCGCGCCGTCGAAACGGCTTCTTCCCGTCACGATCTGGAGCCCACGGATATCGACGGCATCTTCATGGTCGGCGGCTCAACCCGGGTCCCGGCTGTCGACGAGCGACTTCGCGATACCATCGGCGCCGACCTCGACATCGCCGCCGATCAAATCGTCGGCGATATGCCGGAGACCAGTGTCGCCCGTGGCGCCGCCCTGCACGCCGCAGCAGTCTGCTCATGCGACTTTCACAGCGACGACGTCACCGTCTCCATCACCGATTTCCCCGCCGACAGTCCCGATGCCCACCTCATTGGCGACGTCGATGTCGACGGCGATGTCGAACCCGACGAAATCGGTTTCGGCGTCGCCGACGGCCACACCGTCCGCCGCGCAACGCTCGAGGGCCGCTCCCAACCACTGCGCTTCTCACTTCCGGACTTCGACGCCTCCAAACTCCATCCCGAGTCGTCACCCGATGTGGCCACCGCCCTGTACCGCGGTGACTCGATGGTGGTCGGCCCCTTTGAACTCTGGATTCCCGAGCGCCCCGAGAATGCCCGCCCGGCACCGACGCTGGCACTGACCAACCCGGCGGTTCTCGCCAAGGATATCAACGTCGAGATCGTCGAGGATGGAGAACCGACGCGCTACACGCTTATCGAAGAGGGAGCCCACCTTCCCACTACCGTCCACCGCGAGTTGAGGACCGGCGACCAGTCCGGAGCGCTCATATTGCGGCTCTTTCAGCATCGACTTCCGATCCACACCCTGGCACTGCACCTGCCCGACGATCTGGCCCCGGGAACTCCCTTTGAGTTGAGTGTCGACGTCGACCAGGCCATGAATATCCGGGCCTCGGGCACGGTGGGCGACCAGAAATTCGAGGCCCGCATCGATCGCCCCTCTGCACCGCGGCGCCGTCAGTGGAATGAAATCGAAGAACTCATCGATCGCATCGAGGAGACCGACCAGCGGCTATGGGGCGTCGAGCAGCGCCGCTTCCGAAAGCAAAGCACCAATATTCGCGACGGCATCCAGGCCGCCGTCCGCCACGACCCGAGGCGCCTCCAGGTGTTGGCCCGGCGCCTCGAATCGCTGCTCGAAGAGTACGCCCCGCGTCCTGAGCGCTCGCCGGGACGACGCCGCGTCGAGGCCATGCTCGACACCATCCGTCGAATTGTCTTTGCCGCCGACGGCGATCGACTCGGCAGATCGCACCAGGAGTGGAGCGATAAACTCGAGAAGATGAGCCGCGAGATCGACGAGGCCTGGGATTGTGAGGACGACGCTCGCTGGAAGGCCATCGCCGACCGAATCCAGGCGACCTACGAGAGCGTCGCCCAGGACGAATTCCAGTTTCGACGCCGAAATCCCGAGCAATACGCATTCACCCTCTTTGAGACCACGAGCAGTCGTCTGCAGTCGATCCGCCGCTCTATCGACTCCTTTAATTACGCCTCCGACGGCGACGCCGAAAAGCTGCAGCGCAGTGAAATCGAGGCCATCGAAAACAACCTCGCAAAACTCAAGCGGCGCCTCCCCGACCCACCGCCAACGCCGGACGATATTACGTCGCTCGAAAAACTGGCGCGCTCCGCAAACCACGTCGAAGAACGCCTGGAGCGCATCCGCACCCTTGGCCTTCCGAAGGCCGAAGACAACTAACCCTCCGTCCCACGCCCCACCGCCTATGAGCCTACGAAACCGATGGCGAACGACACGCATCCGACGCTACCGAAAGCGCATCGAGTCCCTGATCGACGATGGTCAATGGGCACCGGCACTGACGGCGGTCATCGACTTCGCCCAGTGGGCCGAGGGGAATATCGATGACGCGGAGGTCTGGCTCGATATGACCATCTCCGCGACCCGCATTGTGGGCCACCTCAAAGACCCGGCGGAGTACCGGGCGTTTTTGACTCATTTTGCCGATCCATTTCTCGGCGACGAGGAGCGACCGCGCCCCGAATTGCTGAAGGCCTTTGCCGGCATCTCGGAGCACGTCGAGCCGGCGGTCATGCGCTCGATTGGGCGCTGGTTAAGCGATGCTCGCCCGCGCTGGCCACTGGGCCCCTATCTGATCGCTCACTTCCGGGAAATCGACGACAGCAGTGATGTCGACGCCGACATCGACGCCGCGGCGACCCAATTTGGAATTGCCGCCCAACGTGCCGAAGCGATCGACGAACGCCACTGGCAATTGCACGCCGAATTGCGCCGCGGAGCGCTGTTGTTGACCTCCGGTCATGCCCGCCGGCAGGGGCGGGATATTCTGGGGCAACTCAACTGGTCGGAACTTCGCCCGGAGGAGCAACTCTGGATGGCCGTCGCCCTGGCCAATAGTCCGCAGTGGACGGATCGACTGCGCTCTATCGACATTGTCCTCGACCTCTACGACGCCGTCTCCCGGGCTCGCCCGTCGCACCGCCACCTCAAATTGCGCGACCTTCGCCGCGCGGCGTCCACGCTTTTCAAACTGGCGGGACTGAACCTGCCGGAAGCCGAGAGTCGGCGCATCGCGCAATTATCGGAGACGCTCTTCGACGGCCCGCGCCGCGAAAAGTGGAGCGATTTTCTGGAAGCTCGTCAGCGTCTCTCCGAATTGGCCTCCCTGCCCTTTGACGAGTCCTCCAAAGCACAGGCACTGCTCGATGAATTGAGCGCCGTCCATCCCGAACGCTGGCAACCGGCGACCCGACGCTTCCAGATTCTGGAGGCCGGATATCGCGGCACCTACCGGGCAAACGACAATACCCTGTCGGCCAATGGACGCGACCACCGGCTACCGATCGCCGACCGCGTCGCCGAACTCCTCGATATGCTGGCCATCGACGACGCGTCCCGCGTCGAAATCGACAGCGACGAAGTTGCAACTGCCATCGACGACCTCAACGACGTCCTCGACGGCCTATCCGTCGACGGCGACGGCGCCGCCGCCCGCCCGGTGGCACTCGTCTGGCCCCGACTTCTGGACGTCGCCTCCCATCTCGACGTCGATGCATTGAGCTCCAGATTGACGATGCTGGCCCGACACTACACTACCTTGGCTCCTCCACCGACCTACGGATGGTGGAATCTGGCGGCTCACCTCTACGATG
>CAYUPT010000210.1:0-6975 GCA_964446725.1 uncultured Bradymonadales bacterium
ACATCGGGGAGCTCGCAGGTCGAGGGGCGGAAGTGCACCGGAATCGTATAGGCACCATTCGACCGAATGGGGCGGCTGTATGTCACGGGAACGCCGGCGGCGACGGGATTACGGCGCAACCAACGCTCGGCAGTCCGGTGGCTATTGCCCCGGCTGCCGATACGTCGCGACCGAAGGGAGTGACGTACACTCATCGCCCCGGGTGGAGCCCGGGGGAACCCTGCTGTTACTCATCGACGCCGACGCCAAAGGCCTCGTCGACGTCGCTGTCGTCTTGACGCCAGATGGCGTCATTTTCGACGTCCAGGTTGTCGTCGGGATGCGAGTAGGAGTCCTGTTCGGCGCCGGTCTGCACGAAGATGCCGACAGTCGGCGTGTCGGCCAGCGGGGAGTCACCGGGGGCGTTGAAACTCGCCAGCCCCAGTCCGCCGCCGGGGGCGTTGTGGTCGTTGGGGCCGCCATCGAAGAGGCTAAAGGCCATGCCGCCGTCAAAGGCGACGCCGCCGCCGGGGAGGCTGTAGCGGATGTCGTTGGTGCCGCCTTCGACGACGAATGCGCCCCAGCCGAGGTAGTCGCCGATGCCCTGACCGATATTGGAGGGATTGGAGCGCTGATTGAAGTCGTCGTCGCCGCCGAGGTCCAGCAACACTCCGACTCCGGCGTCGACGCCGGTGCCTTGGATGAAGCTGCGACCGAGATAGTCGTCGTCTCCGTCGGCGTCGCCGAGGACGCCGACGCCCAGGTCTTCGCTGTAGCCCTGGGCATAGGAGGCGGCGGTGTAGGTGTCGTTGCCAGCGTAGTCGCGCAAGATGCCGAGTCCGGCGGCGATGTCGTCGATTCCCGCCGATGCGCCCTGGGCGAGGCTGCGGTTGGCGTTACCGCCGTCGGTCGGCGAGTAGTACAGGATGTCATCATCGTCATCGGTTCCGGTGACGGCGGTGTAATCGTCGTGGCCGTCTTTGTCGTACAACAGACCGACGCCGCCGCCGATGCCCATGCCCTGGCCGGCATGCCACAGCCGGTAGATATTGTCGCCGCCGGCGCTGTACAGCAGGCCGACGCCGTGGAAGCCGGCGCCCTGAGCAAAGGCCTCGGCGTCGAAGGTCGCGGCGTCGGTGCCCTGGTCGAAGAGGGCGCCGACGCCGAAGATACCGGCGCCCTGACCGAGGCGCAGCGTCTCGTAGGTATCCTGGCCGCTGCCGCGGTCAAAGACCATGCCCACGCCCAGGCGTCCGGCGCCCTGACGGGCGGTCTCCGACAGCGATACCGGACCGTCGTCGCCGGCGTCGGCCGGATCGAGTCGGCCCGCATCGTCGGATTCGAGCAGCCGGTCGCCGTCGTTGTCGTCGCCGACCTTGTCGTAGGTGTAGGTGTCGGCGCCGTCGAGATCGATGGCAATGGAGATTCCGTTGGCCACCGACTGGTTGGCGCCGACGGGGATTTCGTAGGTATTGTCACCGCCGATCTCCAAAATCAGAGCCGTGGTGCCATCGAAGTCGGCGTCTTCTTCGTAGACGTTGTCCGAGCTGTCACCGATGATCACGGCGCCGGCCGGGGTGTCGACGTGGACTGAAAACTCGTCTTCGATGGTGTCGGGGTCGACGTCGGTATTGTTGAGCGCAATTTCGATGGCCACCGCCAGATCGGCGCCGATCTGGGTGATTTCGTCGAGCGGGAAATTATCGATGGCATCGGCGATATCGGGGTCGTCGACGTCGAGTACATCCTGGTCGGTACCATGGGGCAGCCACAGCCGGTGGGTCTGTTCAAAGAGGTCGTCCAATACGTCGGTGTCGATGCCGGCATCGGAAAATGCCTGGTCGCGCTGCTGATAGGCGTTGTCGATGGCCTCTACGATATCGGTGGCCAATTCCTCGACGTCGTCGGGCAGATCCGACAATTCATCGTCGACATCGGAGGGATCGGTGCTTCCGCCGGCGGAGGCCGCCAGATCGGACAGTGCATCGGCCAGCGAGGAGGCAGTGGGAATGGAGGTCTGGGGCGTGCCCAGGGAGATGTCGAGCGGCGCGGCGGCCTCTGCGACGAGCGGACCGGGCTGATGGCTGACGTCGTCGAGTGACGCCAGATGGGCCCGAATTTCACCCATGGCCGCCACGGGAGCGCCGTGCCACTGGGCGAGCGACGCATCGTCGAGCAACACATCGTCCCAGTCGCCGGTGTCGTCGACGACCGAGCGGTAGATAAAGAGGTCACAGGCCGTCATTCCGAGGTCGTTGAGAGCCTCCTGCCAGCCGTCGGTGAGGTCGTCGACCAGGTCCGGAGCTCCGGCGCATCGGCACTGGGCGGGGAGGCAGATCGTAAAGCCGTCGGGGCCGACGCCACAGGTGGCGCCGTCGGGGCAGTTGCTATCGCCGGTGCAGCCCGTCGAGCAGAAGCCGGGGACGTCGCCGGCTTCCGCACAGAAGATGCCGTCGCCGTCGCAATCATCGAGGTTGTCGCCACAGGGCTGGCCGATCTCGGAGTCGTCGCCGGCAATGACGCCGCATTGGGGTGGACCGCCGAAATTGGGCTCCAGGCAAAGACTGCCGTGGATGGTCTCCTCGCAGCTTCGGTCTCCGGCGCAGTCGCTATCGTCGGAACACATCGTGGCGCAGACGCCGTCGGCATCCGGGCGCTGGGAGGTGCATCGGGTGATGACGTTGTCGCAGTCCACCGCCCAGGATTCCCCGCTGCACGAGCGGTCGACGTCGACACATCGCTGCGAGATGGGATCGCAGATCTGTTCGCCGTCACAGCCCTCGATGGTGCAGTCTTCGGGATGGGGCATACATTCGCCGCTGACCGGATTGCAGACGCCTTCCGGGTGGCAGTCGGCGTCGTAACACTCGGTGCATTGCTGGTTTTCGGGAAGGCATAGCTGGCTGGTCAATCCAAGCAGCGAGGTGCAGTCGTAGCCGTCGGGGCAATTCTGGTCAGCCGTGCAGTCCTGCCAGCAGTGGGGACCATCGCCGATGCCCAGATTCAGGCACATATCGTCCTGGCCCTCGCAGTCGGCGTTGATCTCGCAGTCGTCTTCGCAGACGCCGACCGTCGAGTCGACACAGTCGCCGGTGACGGGATCGCAATTTTGGCCGCCTCCACACTCC
Source organism: uncultured Bradymonadales bacterium (assembly GCA_964446725.1). GTDB lineage: Bacteria > Myxococcota_A > Bradymonadia > Bradymonadales > Bradymonadaceae > SLJM01. The sequence goes on from CAYUPT010000210.1 coordinate 3,108, forward strand.
ACGTCCTGGCAGCGGTCGGTGCAGGTCTGGTCGAGCGGGTAGCAGACGCCCTCAGAGGAGGCGTCTTCGTCGCCTTCGGCTTCCCCGAGTTCGACGCACACAAAGTCGGAGGGGCATTCCAGGTCGCCTTCTTCACCGGTGGCATCGGGGTCGCAGACGGTGGTGCACATGGTTTCGCCGTCGGGAGCGCCGGTGGCGATGCAGCGACGCTCGCTGGTATCTCCGCACTCGGCGTCGTGCTGACAGCCCGTATCGCAGATGCGCGGTTCGAATTCGCATTCGCCGTTGATCGGATTGCAGTGTTCGCCGTCGGGACACACGACGTCGTCGCAGGGATCGTCGCAGCTCATCGCCTCCGGGACGCACTGGGTGTTGTCGTCGGCGTCCACCGTCGCGCAGTAGGCGCCGTCCGGACAGGGATCGGTATCGTCGGGATCGCAATCGATGGCGCAGGCCCGCTCGTCACCGATAAGATCCAGGCAGAGCCCGTCGTTGCAGTCACCATCGCCACTGCAGGTCTCGCAGTAGTCGTGGTCGGGCTCCTGAGTATTGTCGTTATCGTTGTCGTCGCCGTTGTCGTTGTCATCGTTGTCGTCGTTGTCATTGTCGACGACGACCGGCGGTTCCGGGTCTTCGGAACAGGCCGTCAGGAGGGCGGCGGACGCCACAACGAGGGCGGCGATCACGATCGAAATTCGGTATAGGCGCATGAGTCAATTCCAGGTGTGCGGCAAACGACAACCGTTTGGAGGGCGACGGTTATGACGTCGCGGTCAAAACAGGACGACACAGTCAGCTCCCATTGTGGGGGACTGGTTGTTGCGGAGCAAGTCGCTGATTTTGTGTAATGGAGATGGCCCGGCGCAGTGCGCCTGCGGCAGTCGATAAATGCCCCTTGGATTCGGTGGTGAAAAAACGCTTTGCAGCGCCGATCCGTGCAATTCGAAAAATAAATTTTGCGTTCCCCACAGCTGCCCCCATAGTGAAGGAGCACGCCGCGATGGAGTCTTAATGTCTGAGCGTTTAAGCAAACGGATCTGGATACGCTGGATCGCTGTATGGGGATTGGTTGGATGGATGAGTGCGGGCTGCATCGCCGGTGTGCATCACCATCGACTGGACGCCACCGTCGACGGCGGCGACTACCGGGCCGACGTCGACGGAACGATTAACAGTGTCGACCTCGGTATTGTGGGAGACTTTCGGTACGTGCGCGTCGGCATCCCGTTTGAGGGCCAGCGCTACGATGTGAGCATCGATGTCGAAGACGGCGGTCAATTCAGCGTCGATCGTGTGTTCGAGCTGCGCAGTCTGCGGCTCGACGTACCGCTGTGGAGTATTCGGGACTTCTCCGACGAGCCCTCCGGCAAGCGCTATCCGGGCAACATGCGCAGGCGCCACAGCCTCGAGGTGTGGGCGTCGGGATCGGTGGGCATGACGCCGATTCATCCGGCGACGGGGACTCTCTCTGTGGCCTATTACCGCTATGGCGCGGTGGCCGCCCGGCTGTACGGCGGGGTGTCGTTTAGTCCCTTCGAGGGGCTGGAACGCTCCATGTCCGAGGGCGGCGACGTCGAGCGCCGCGCCGGCTATGCTCCGGGCGTCATCGTCGGCGTCGAGATGACGCTGGCCGCCGGCGAGTACGCACTGGAGCTCGTCCAGTTTATTATCGACATGGACCGCGACATCCGGGAGGGAACGGATCGCTGGAACTGATCAGCCCTCGGTCGTCGACGGAAGAATACCGTAGATCGATTCCGGAGGCCGTCCCAGCGCCGCGTCGCCGTTATAAAAGACGATCGGTCGCTGAATGATCTTCGGATTCTCGACCATCAATTCGATCCAGTCGTCATCGCCGAGTTGTTGGCCGTCGACGTCGGCGACGATGTCTTCTTTGGTACGAACCAGTTGACGGGGGGCGATCCCGAGTTCTTCGAGCGCCGAGCGTAATTCGTCGGCGTCCGGTGTGTCGACGAGATAGCGGCGAATCTCGATGTCCAGTCCCTCGTCGCGCAAAATAGCCAATGTTTTTCGGGACTTCGAGCATCGCGGATAATGCCAGATCGTGACCTTCTGGGTCATAGGGGGCTCCAACAAAGAGGCTGATGAGTACCGTCATAGAACGCTGATGTCGCGGCGTTCGTCCCGGAATGGTGCGGGCTGATTGTGAATCGATGGACATACTACGAAAGCCGGTGCGCTTTGGCCAGTCAGGGGGGTATGCTAGGTTTTCTGGGCGCCATCGCTGGTGTTTGATTGGCTGCAATAGCGGATGTCGACGCCGACGTTATTTCGTCACTGAGATCGCGGGAGCAACTGCAATATGACCTGGATATGGATACTCGGCGGCCTCGCCCTGGCACTGGTCGTCGTTGCGGTATTCGACCTGACTCAGCGCCGCCACGCGATCCTGCGCAATTTCCCGATCATCGGACACTTTCGCTACCTGTTGGAGTCGATTGGACCGGAACTTCGCCAGTATATCGTCACCGACAACGACGAAGAGCGTCCCTTTTCCAGAGATCAGCGAAGCTGGGTGTACGCCTCGGCAAAAAAACAGAATAACTACGCCGGATTCGGGACCGACAATGATGTGGAATTGTCGCCGAATTATCTGATCATCAAGCAGGCCACATTTCCCACCTCTCACCCGGTCCCCGGCGACCCGGGCTACGACCCGAACCACACCATCGAATGCGCCAAGATCCTCGGCGAGGCCCGGGATCGACGCCGGGCATTTCGACCGGAGTCGGTGCTGTACGTCTCGGGCATGAGTTACGGATCGCTGAGTTCGGCGGCCGTGGAAGCGCTCAACCGGGGATGTCACGAGGCCGGTGCTCTGCACAATACCGGCGAGGGCGGCATCGCGCCGTATCACGACCACGGCGGAGACCTGATCTGGCAACTCGGAACCGGCTACTTCGGGGCCCGCGATGACGAGGGCCGGTTTTCGATGGAGAAATTGTGTCAAAAGGTCGAAGAATTCCCGGTGCGCGCCATCGAGGTCAAGCTAAGCCAGGGGGCCAAGCCGGGGCGCGGCGGCGTGCTGCCGGGCAAAAAAGTGACCGAAGAAATCGCCGAGATTCGCGGCATTCCCAAGGGGCAAGATTGCATCAGTCCGCCCAGTCATCCCGAATTTTCAGATGTCGACGGATTGCTCGATTTTGTGGAGGCCATCGCCGACGAGACCGGGCTTCCGGTGGGCATCAAATCCGCCGTCGGACAGGTGGGGTTTTGGCAGGAGTTGGCCGATGAAATGGTCGACGGCGAGCGCGGGGTCGACTTTATCGCCATCGATGGCGGCGAGGGCGGCACCGGCGCGGCACCACTGGTGTACTCCGACCACGTGGCCCTGCCGTTTAAGAAGGCCTTTTCCCGGGTCTACAACGTCTTTGCCCGCCGGGATCTGACGGACCGGGTCGTCTTTGCCGGCTCCGGAAGGCTGGGTTTTCCAGAGAGCGCTCTTTTGGCATTTGCCATGGGCGTCGATATGATCGGCATGGCCCGGGAGCCGATGATGGCCATCGGCTGTATCCAGGCCCAGCGCTGCCACACCGATCACTGTCCGACCGGCGTGGCCACCCAGAACGAGTGGTTGATGCGGGGCCTCGATCCGACGCGAAAATCGGCGCGACTGGCCAACTACCTGGTGACGCTTCGAAAAGAGATCATGTGGCTGACCCATACCGTCGGCGCCCAGCACCCCTCGGAGGTGACGCTCGAGCACTTCGAGATCCTCGACGAGTACTTCGGTTCGACCTCGCCGCGTCAACTCTTCGGCTACGATGCGACCGTCGACGAAGTGCCCGAGGAGCTGACACGGGTCGATGAGCAGCGACGCCAGCCGGCGACCGCCGAAGAAGTCTGA
>CAYUPT010000211.1:0-6923 GCA_964446725.1 uncultured Bradymonadales bacterium
AAATGAGCTTTTTACAACCTCTGTTTTTGGCCGGATTACTGGCGGCATCACTGCCGATCATCATCCATCTCATCAACCGCCGAAAAGCGGTGCGCCGCCGGTTTCCGGCACTCCAATTACTGCGGGAGTCCAACGAGAAAATCGCGCGCAGCGTCAAGGTTCGCCAGTGGTTGCTACTGGCGCTGCGGGTTTTGGCGATTGCCGTTCTGGTCTTTGCTCTCGCCAAACCCTTCGTGTTGAGCAGCGATGGACTGACCGCCGATGAACGCCTGCCGACGGCGGTTGCACTGGTCGTCGACGACAGCGTCGCCATGACCTACGACGACTACTGGGAGCGGGCCCTCGATGCGGTCGACGACGAAATCGATGGCTTGCGCCACTGGGACGAAGTGGTGCTGTTGACGACCGGCGACAGTGACTCTCCGGTGACCTCGCTGACGACGGAACACGGCGAAATCCGCGATGGCGCCGACGAACTCGAATCCACCTACGCCGGCGGCGATCTGGCCGAAACACTGCTCAAGGCCGACGATGTCCTCGCCGGCTCCGACCTGCCGAATCGGCGGATCACCGTCATCAGCAGCGGAACCGATGCCGCTGTCGGCTCCAGCCGGGATATTCAGTTGATGAGCCCCGTCGACGTCGTCGATATCGGCGACCGCGACGACGGGCCCCTCGACAACACAGCCGTCGTCGACGTCGACTACACCCAGCGCGGCTCGGCGCGCGACGGCCAGTGGACGATCGACGCCGTCGTCGCCAACTTCGGTACCGACGATCGCCACCAGCTTCCCGTCGAACTCGAGATCGACGGCGACACCGTCGCTGCCGATACCGTCGATGTCCCCGGCGGCGAATCGGCGACCATCTCCTTTGAGCACCACCTCGAGCAGCCGCGCCTCGTCGACGCCGCCGTCGTCATCGCAGACGACGCGGGACTGGAAGCCGACAATCGCTGGCATTTCGCCATCCAGCCCCGTCAGCGCACGCGGACGCTTCTGGTCAATGGCAGCCCGAGCAGCATTCCCTACAACGACGAATTATTTTTCCTGAGTCGCGCCCTGGAACCCGCGACCCGCGACGGAGGCACCATCTCGCTTTCGGAGACGACGCGAGACGGTCTCGACAGCCGCAATCTCGATAACTACGACGTCGTCGTGTTGGCCAACGTCTCTGCGCTGTCATCGGAGTTGGCCGATCAATTGCACCGCTTCGTCGACGGCGGTGGCGGCCTCTTTATCTCCGTCGGCGATCAGATCGACGAAGACGCCTACAATCAACAACTCGACGGATTGCTTCCACGCCCCCTTCGGGGCATCAAGTTATTGGCCGAGCGCGATGACCCCGATGCGCCCATCAAGACCACTCGCCTGGGTCATCCCACGCGCCAACATCCGGTCTTCGAGTCATCGCGTTCATCGGGAAGTCGCGCCCTGCAATCGGTCTCCGTCTACAGCTATATGCTCCTCGATCCGGCGCCGTCGGACGCCAACTCCAGTGTTTTGCTGTCGTATCAGGACAATGCCCCGGCTCTTCTGGAGCGCCGCGTCGGACAGGGGCGCGTTCTGCTCTTTACATCGTCCATCGACCGGGACTGGACGGACTTCCCGGTTCGCTCCGCCTTCCTGCCGCTGGTTCACCGCTCACTGATGCACCTTGCGCGCCGGGCGAGTTCCGATGCCGATGACGTTCACGGCGTCGGCGAATCCATCGACTTCGACATCGGCGAACTCGTCGACGACCGGGCCATCGTCCACGGCCCCGACGGCAGCCGGACGGTGTTGACCGCCGACGAGCGCCGGGCCTCGATGACGCCAAACCGACCCGGCGTGTATTACGTGTACGCCGACAATGAAGGCGACGCCCATCTCATCGATTCACTGACCTTTAGCGCCAATGTCGACCGCGACATCTCGCCACTCGCCGCCTTTCCCGACGATATGGTCGAGGGCTGGGCCGGCGAACGCCGAGCCGGGGCGCTCGCCGAAGGCGATCGCCCCGCCGATGAGCGCCGCATCAATCTGTGGTCCTATTTCCTCTTCGGACTCGCGCTTTTGCTCCTGGCCGAAACCGTGCTCGGCGCCCGCCGCAGTGTGCTCGTCAGCACCGCCGAAAAACTCGCCTTCTGGCGCGAACCCACATCGGATTCGGCGCCCACAGCATAGGCCATCGACGGCGAAGACCGGCCACCGTCAGCGCGAAGACATTCAGCTATCGACCGCCGAATGCCCCTCTTCTTCGGCCATGGCCTCCAGGGCGATCTCGACGGTCTCGAAGAACCAGACCAACTCGTCGATCTGCTCGGCTTCTGGCACGGTGGGATCGATTGCTTCGGCTGCCGCTTCCACATCATCGACGAGTCCGGCCAATTCCGGATACTCCTGCTGTTGGATCGAGCGCAGCCAGTCCGTCACGTCGAGCCACACCGTCCACTCCTCGTCGAATTCGCCTTCCGCCGCCACATCGGCCTCCGGTTCGTCGCCATCGGCTTCGGCGTCGTCGCCGGATTCGCCGGATTCGTCGGGCCCGGCGCCGTCATCTTCGGCGGCTGATCGAGCATCGCCGCCGTCGTCGACGTCCGAGGGATCGTCGGTGGAGTCGATGATGTCGTCGCGATGCTCCGATGCCGTCTCTTCTGGCATGGTGCGACCGGCGGAGAGCACAAAAAGCGACTCCGCGAGTTGACGGGTGGCCATCGAGGCGTAGTTCGCGGCGTTATCCGGCCCCACATCGCCGGCCTCGTCGAGCACATCTCGGTAGTCGTCAAAGGCCTGGCTCGATGGCTCCTCTCGAACGGCTTCGCCGCCCGATTCGCCACCCGGCGAGCCGCCGGTACTGCCACCGACTCGACGATCATCACCACCGGCCTCGCGCTCACTACTGGCACGCTCTGACGGCGGCGTCGCAGAGCCCTCGGTGGGCGCCGGGCGCTCGAAGTCCGGCTGTGGCGTACCGTCGTCGGTTCCGGCCCGGCCAATGGCGCCGTCATCGCCGTCTGCCGGCACCATGTCATCGTCAGCGTCTGTTTCCATATCCGCGTCACCGTCGACTTCGCCGTCGCCGACCTGCTCCATCAATTCTTCGCTCTCTTCGATGGCCTCCAATTCGGCCAGGGCCTCCAGGCGTTCGAGCTCCTCCTGGCTCAGCTCCTCGTCTTCCAGATCGGCGTCCGCCAATTCCCGCAGTTGACGGCGCTCGTCGTCGTCGAGTTCTTCGATGATGTCACCGGCGGTCTCTGCGTCGTCATCGCCTTCGTCGCCGGCACTATTCGAGTCATCATCGCCGCCTTCGCTGGCGTCGCCGTCTGGATTTGACTCCTGGTTTTGGCGTTGAAGCTCTGCCCATTCATCAACCGTCGATGGACTCTCCCCGTCGCCTGACGACTCCCCACTACCGGAATTTTCGCCGTCCTCGGAGGGAACACTGCGAACTTCGAAGTGGCCGTCGTCATCGCCGTCATCGCTGTTTGGGCGCAGCGCCCCGGGGTCGTCGGCGGCATCGTCGGGCACCGTCCCTTCCGTATCGCTTCCCGGCGGGACCGCCGATGGACGCCGCGGGTCGGCGGGCGCCGTCCCCGGTGGTCGATCCAACGGACCGTCGTCGAGTTCCCGAATTTCGTCGCCCTCGTCGATTTCTTCGACTCCCGGACTCCCGTCGATGACATCGACGTCATCGCGTGGAACCTCTCGATCGACGGGACACTGCATGACGGTGATCACCGCAATGATGGCCACGCTCAGAATCGCCACCCACCACCATCGTAGTCCCCGGCCTGTTCCCAAGTCTGCCATAACAACGCTCCTCCTTTGTACCCTAACCTCCTGAAACATAAACATTTTCCAGCCATCCCAAACCCGCCATCGCTCAACCCTTCTAGTTGTGCAGGGGTGCAACCGCGGACAGACGCCATTCATTTCGCCGTTGACCCCCCGTCGGTGCTGCCGCCGACGAATTGACGCCGCTTCGTTTGCTCCCTCCTCAGATGACTGGTCAGAGACCGCCGGATACCACATTGATGCTGGAAACTCAGATTGCCGTGCATAGAATTTCGCACCGATGTGCTGGCGTGGAGGGAACGCCATCGCTGTGGGGGCTCCAACCGGAGTCGACCGTCGTACAACACAGACATCCCGAACTGGACAATCTGCGCGGTGCGACAATGGATACATTTAACTCTTCGGCTCTGGAGGAATGGCATGAGGTCTGTAACCTGGATGAATCGCTCTCGACTGATCATTGTCGGCATCGGTCTGGCTCTGATCTTCGGCGGTGCATGTAACTGCGAGGAGGATCCCGACCCGGATCCGGATGTCGTCGACAATGACGTCGACGATGTCGAAGATGATGTCGACGAAGAACCCGTCGATATCCCGGAGGACATGGCCCGTATCCAGGTCGTGCACAACGCCGCCGACCCCGGCGCCGAATCCATCGATGTGTGGTTTGACGAAGACCTGGTCGTCGACGACTTCGATTTCCGAACTGCCACGCCCTATGTCGATGTCGACGCCGACAACTACGAGGTCAATATTGCCCCGGCCGGCTCCGACGATCCCGACGACGGCATCGTCACCTTCGAAGACGTCGAATTCGACGACCAACAGCGCTATCTCGTCGTCGCCAACGGCGTCCTCGACCCCGGCGAATTCGACGCCAACCCCGACGGCGAAGACATCGATCTGACGCTCTATGTCTACGAAGATGCCCGAGAAGTCGCCTCCGATTCCGATGCCGACGACCTGTTGCTCTTTCACGGCGCCACCGACGCCCCCGGCGTCGATCTCCGGGTCAACAACGAGGTCAACGCCGTCTCCGATTTGACCTACGGATCGTTTACCGACGGCTATCTTTCGCTGGCCCCCGGAATCACCGTATTCGATGTCCTCGTCGCCGACAGCGATGATCGCGTCGCATCCTATCAGACTCCGTCGCTCGATGGCGGCGACGCCTGGGTGGGGCTGGCCTCCGGGTTTCTCAATCCGGACGACCAGAACGAAAACGCCCCCTTTGAAATCGTGGTCTACCCGACGCCGGTCGACGGCGATCGCCTGGAGGCCATCGTCCTCGACGAAGCGGCCCGCGTCCAACTGGCTCACGACTCCATCGACCCCGATGCGGAGTCCGTCGATCTCTTTGCCGACGACATGCGCCTCGAAGAGGATCTCGAATTTCGAGACGCCACCCCATTTTTGACGCTCGCTTCCGGCCAGGAGACCGAACTCGCTGTCGCCGCACCGGGCGCCGACGCCGAAGAGGCCCTGGAGTCGTCGACCATCGAATTCGATCCCGGTGAGACCTACCTCGGCATTGTCAGCGGCGTCGCCGAACCCGGCGACTTCCCGGACAACCCCGATGGCGCCGACACGGCCCTCGACTTCTACACTTACAGCGATGCCCGAGAAGACGGCACCGACAGCGAAGCCGCCGATGTCCTGGGCTTCCACAGCATTCTCGATGGTCCGGAGGTCGTCGTCGATGCCGAAGTCGACGGCGATGAGATCCGCGTCATCGATGACTTCGGCTACGGTGAATTCGCCGACTACACCACGGTGGCCACCGATGGCGACACCCAGCTTGCGATTGCACCGGCTGCCGATCCCGATTCACCGGTCGCCGAATTTGCAATCGACACTGAAGCCTTCGACGGAGAGGCGCTGACCATGATCGCCTCCGGCTTGCTGGCCGCCGACGACTTCGATGCGCCATCGGTAGCCCTGGTCGTCGTCGATGCCGACGGCGAGACGGTCACCGTCGAACCCGAATAATACGGGATAATCAGGGCTTTGCCCCGGCGGTGATGCCCATCGCCGCCGGGGTCAGCGCGCCAATTCCCAGATGCGCATCGCCTCGCCATCATCGGCCATATCGATCATCCGCGCCCGCTTCGGCGACTGTTCGCGGGTGCAACTTCCCCCGTTGATGAGCACCAACTCCGCAAACGGATGATAGGGGGTTACGTACTGGTGGCGATGGCCGTGGACGATCAGCTGAACTCCCACGTCGCGGGCCAACTCCAGCAGTCGATCGGCATCGACCATCGGCTCCATCAGGTCCGCGTGCTCCTCGTACCACGGCTTTGGCGGCGCCGGCTGGCGAAGATGGTGATGAACGACGACGACCCGCGGTTTGTCGGCCGACTCATCGAGCAGTTCGCGCAGTTCGCGCCGCTGGTCGGGGCCCACGCCGCCGCGGCTGTAAAACCCGGTCTCTTCGGCGGCACCGTGCTCGCGCTGGCTTCGCTCGCCGGCCGGAGGCCAGGCCATGCTGTCGAGCAACAAAAATTCGACAGAACGCACTTCTTCGACTCGGGGAAACGGTCCCCATCGCTCTGTGATCGCCCCGCCCTCGCCCGGCGTTTTGACATCGTGATTGCCGGGCACACCCAGGACCGGCACATCCAGATCCTCGATGACCTCAAACGCTCCGTCGACGACTTCCGTGTCCGCCGGATCTTCGACCAGATCGCCGCTATGGGCGATGACCTCGGTGTCCAGTCCCCCGAGCGTCTCGAGCCAATGTCGCATCTCCGTCCTGCGCACGCCGGGCTCGCCCTTTCCCAGATGGGTATCGCTGATATGGCCGATGCGCACGGTTTCCGGGGGCCGAATCGAGGGGTCTTGCGACTGTGGATCGCGCTCTCGGAGTCCGTTGTCGACGCTCCAATCGTATACTCGCTCGACGCGCATCGTCTCCTCCTGAGTCTCGGGCAGATACAGCAGATTACGGTTTTCATTTTCTTACTATACCTGCCCACCGGATGAAATGACCGGTTTTGGGCTAATGCCAGTATCACGCCTGGCCCCTCGCACACTCGGGCCCGTTCGTCGTCGACTGCGGAGAGGCTCTCCGCGCTCCAAATCGTACGCAAAAAGCTGCCCGATGCATCAGATCGGAAGAGCGTCGTGTAGGGAAAGATAGACGGA
>CAYUPT010000212.1:0-6886 GCA_964446725.1 uncultured Bradymonadales bacterium
TCCTCGTCGCCGATGATAGCCAGACGATCCGCAAGGTCGTCCAGATGGCCCTGAAAGCCTCGAAATTCGAGGTCAAAGGGGTCGATAGTGCGCGTGAGGCCGTGGAAGCGGCCAAACAGCGGCCCACGGTGATTTTGCTCGACTATTACATGCCCGACGGCAGCGGTTACGAAGTCTGTCAGGCCCTCAAGAACAATCAGGCTACCCGGGATATCCCGGTGGTGATGTTCGGAGGGACCTACAAGGAGTTCGATCCGGAGCTGGCGCGCAAAAGCGGTGCCACCGATGTGGTCATGAAGCCGTTTAAGACCGACGAACTCATCGAGGCCGTCGAGACGGCGGCCGAAGGCGGCGGTGCGTCGAGTCAGCCCTCTAAGTCGGCGGCGCAATCGGCGGGCGGGCAACCGCAGCAGCAGGCGCCTCGACAACCGGCCGGGCAATCACAGGCCCAGCAGGCCCAGCCGAAGCAACAACAACAGCAACAACAATCGTCGACGCAACCACCGGCTGCAGCTGCGCAGGCCCAGCAACGTCAGGCCGCTCAACAGAAACGTCAGCAGCAGCAACAACAGCAGCAACAGCAACAGCAGCGCTCCGCACAGAGCCAGCAGCCGCCGAAGGCGCCGTCGAAGTCGCCGACCAATCCCGGCACCGGTCAGGCCAATACCCCGCAGCCACCGGCGTCGAAACAACCCTCGAATTCGGCTGCTCAGTCCGGGCAATCGCCGTCGAAGAGCCAGCCGCCGTCGACGCCGTCGACGAGTTCGCCGGCTCAGACGCCGGTCCCCGAAAGCCAGCCGCGCATCGAGCCCGACGACGACTCCCGGGCTCCATCATCGGGCGGATCGCGACCGAATAACCCCCAGGGAAGTCAGCCGCGCACGCCGGGAAGTGGCAGTCAATCCGGCATTTCGGCGTCCTCTTCTTCGGACAGTGATCGCAAGCGATCACCGACGCCGCCTCCGGGAGCGGGGGCCGGAAAGCCGTCGATGGATGACGGTGAAATCAAGGAATTTATCCGCCAGCAGGTCCGGGACTCCGTTCGCGAAGAGCTGCCGGGATTGCTGCGCAACGTCATGGGAGAGATCTTCCAGGACAAGGTCTTGCCCAAACTTCTCCAGCACACGGATCGCAAGATCGAAGAGGCCCTCGACCAACAACTCGAGCAGCAGATCACCCAGCAAGTCCGCCTCGAATTGGAGCGGCTGCTCGAGGAGTAACGCCCTGATCAGGCGTCGACGCCACAGACCGTAGACTTCGAGCCGCCCCTACGACCTCGGGGCGGCTCTTTTGTTCATTGTTGACCATCGTTTTGTCGCCGCGTCCCTCGTTCGGCGCGGCCGCCCCTCATCCCTTGTGCCTGCGAACCGTCTTGCCGTCATCGCGTGATGCGGTATAAGAACAGACGATTTCGTGATCTGGCCCTTTCTCGAGACACGGACAGTTGTGCCCTATGGACATCGATCAGAGTTACGATCCCACTGAAGTAGAAGCGGACTGGTACGAATTCTGGACGGAAAACGGCTATTTTAAAGCCGATGAAGACAGCGACAAGCCGCCGTTTACCATCGTGATTCCCCCGCCGAATGTGACGGGGAGTCTGCACATGGGTCACGCGCTTTTCGTGACGCTTCAGGATATGATGGTTCGCTGGAAGCGCATGCAGGGCTACGAGGCGCTGTGGCTTCCGGGCACCGATCACGCCGGGATCGCCACCCAGGTCATGGTGGAGCGCCAGCTCGCCGAAGAGGGGACGGATCGCCACGAGCTGGGCCGCGAGAAGTTTCTGGAGCGCGTCTGGGAGTGGAAGGACCAGAAGGGCGGCCAGATCATCGACCAGCTCAAGTATATGGGCGCCTCCTGCGACTGGGATCGGGAGCGGTTTACTCTCGACGAGGGGCTCAACGACGCGGTGCGCGAGGCCTTTGTCCAGTTGTACGAAGACGGCCTGATTTATCAGGGCGAGCGGATGGTCGACTGGGATCCGGAGGGCCAGACGGTGCTGTCGGATCTGGAGGTCGAGAACGAAGAGGAGATGGGCCAGTTCTGGTATCTGCGCTATCCGCTGGCCGACGGCTCCGGTCATCTCGTGGTGGGGACGACGCGGCCGGAGACGATGCTCGGCGACACGGCGGTGGCCGTTCACCCGTCGGACGAGCGCTATCAGGATATGATCGGAAAAGAGGTCGAATTGCCCGTTGTGGGCCGGACCATTCCGGTCATCGCCGACACCGAGCTGCCGGATCCGGAGACCGGGACCGGTGCCGTCAAGGTGACGCCGGCTCACGACCCCAACGACTTTGCCTGCGGCGAGCGCCACGATCTGGAGGTCATTCAGGTCATCGGATTCGACGCCGAGATCATGGATACGGCGCCCGAGGAATTTCGGGGCCTCGACCGCTACGACGCCCGCGATCTGGTGGTCAAGAAATTCGACGAATTGGGGCTTCTGGAAGATACCGAACAGCGCCCCTATTCGCCGGGCCGAAGCCAGCGCACCGGGGTGATCGTAGAGCCTCTGCCGATGAAACAGTGGTTCGTCAAAGGCGAGCCACTGGCCAAACCGGCGATCGAGGCCGTCGAATCCGGCGATACCAATATCATCCCCGCCGAGTGGAAAAAGACCTACGACCACTTCATGTACAATATCCGCGACTGGTGCATCAGCCGCCAGCTGTGGTGGGGCCACCAGATCCCGGCCTGGTACTGCAATGAATGCGACAACACCATGGTCGCCCGCCAGGCGCCGGAGCGATGCGACGCCTGCGGAAGCGACGATCTGCACCAGGACGAGGACGTTCTCGATACCTGGTTTTCCAGCGCCCTGTGGCCGTTTTCGACACTGGGCTGGCCCGAAGAGACGGCGTCGCTCGATAAATTCTATCCGACGCAGGTCATGGAGACCGGCGCCGACATCCTCTTTTTCTGGGTAGCCCGGATGATGATGATGGGCATCCATTTTATGGACGAGGTGCCCTTTTCGGACGTCTTTTTGCACGCCATGGTCCGCGACAAGGACGGGCGCAAAATGTCGAAGACCACGGGCAACGTCATCGACCCGCTTCACATGATCTTTGGTGCCGAAGAAGAGGACCTCAGCGAAGAGGTCCACGGCGAATTGCTCAAGCAGTATCCGGAGGGTGTGAAGGCTCAGGGCGCCGACGCGCTGCGCTTTACGCTGGCGATTTACGCCGCCCAGGGCCGGGATATCAAACTCGATATCAAGCGCATCGAGGGCTACCGGGCATTTTTGAACAAGCTGTGGAATGCCACCCGCTTTGCGCTGATGAATCTCGAGGACTTCGATGCCCCGTCCTACAGTTCGCACACCGAACCGTGGGACGACGTCGGCGATGCCCCGTTTGACTTCTCGGAGTTGTCGATTGCCGACCGCTGGATTCTGGCCCGGCTCGACGACACCATCGGCGAGCTGACGGAGGCGCTCGACGAGTTTCGATTCAACGATGTCGCCGACAAGCTGTACCACTTTGTGTGGGACGAGTTGTGCGACTGGTACATCGAGATCATCAAGCCGACGCTCTACGACGAAAGCCCGGAAAACGAGGCGCGCCGTCAGTCGACGCAGGCAACACTGCTGTATGTGCTGGAGACGGTGTTGCGGCTGCTGCATCCGATCACGCCGTATGTCACCGAAGAGATCTGGCAGGGGCTACCGAAGGCCGAGGATGCGCCCGATAGCATCATGATCGCCTCCTGGCCCGAGCAGCGCGAAGCACTGCAGCTCGAGGAGCCCAAGGCGTCGATGGAGATCATCATCGAGTTGATCACGGCCATTCGCGGCATTCGCGGCGAGACCAATGTCAATCCCGGCGTCGTCATCGACGAAGTCTTCTTTGCCACCGACAGCGACGATGTCCGCCGGGCCATCGACGACGGGCGGGACTACATCCAGGATCTGGCTAAGGTAGAGACCATCACCGTGGCCGACGCCGGGACACTGGAGTCGCTCGACGCGGCGGCGGCATCGAAGGCCGCCGGCGCTGATATTCGGATCCCGCTGGCCGGCCTTATCGATATCGAAGAAGAACGGGCCCGCATCCACAAGGAATTGGAGCGCGTCCAGGACGATATCGACCACTTTGCCAATAAACTGGCCAATGACGATTTTGTCGAAAACGCCCCGGATCACATTGTTCAAAAGGACCGCGACAAGCTCGCCGAGTACCGAGACGAAAAGGGGACACTCCAGGAGAGCCTCGAAGAATTGGAAGAACTCGCCGATGACGCGTCGTAACGACGCTGTCGGCTGCGCAACTGCGATCGCCGAAGGCTGCAATAGATTATGGAGCAACAGGATTTTCTAAAATGGGCGGAGCGAGGTGAACGCAAAGACCGTCGAGACGGTCACGGCGGTCGCCTCGATCTGTCGGAGTTGCCCCCGGATCTGAGACTGTCTCTTCCGGAAGCCCAGAAGTTGCACGAAACGCTGGGCCGTCGACTGGAACCGGTGGACCTGGTGATCACCGACAATCTTCGGAGAATGGTCAGCGTCCGCAAAAAAAAGGGGCGCCACCGCCTGCGGGTTCACCACATGTTTGTGGGGTGCGGTGAGGAGACCGTCGATGCCCTGGTCGAATTGGCCCGCGATGGCAAGGATGTCGACGACGCCCGGGCAGTGCTCAAAGACTACATCGATCGCAACCGCGACGAGATCTCCTTTGATGTCGATCCCGACGATCTGGAAGCCGACGGGGAACATCACGACCTGCAGGTATTGTTGGATAAATGGCGCCAGAAGCTCGACGATGAACGCATCGACGATGTGGTCATCACCTGGGGCCGCTACGGTCGGGGCCGACGGACGATTCGATTTGGAAGCTACGACTTCGATCGACAGCTTATCCGAGTCCATCCGGCCCTCGACCAGCAGTGGGTGCCCGAATTTTTCGTGGAGTTTATCGTCTATCACGAATTGCTCCACGCATTATTTCCGCCGGTGGAAAATTCGTCGTCGCGGCGGGTCGTACATACCGATGAATTTCGACAGATGGAACAGAAGTTTCCGCGCTACAAAGAGGCCATTGCCTGGGAACGCGAACACCTTCCCCGGTTTCTCGATCGCTGAATCGCCGACGGATCGCCGCCGGCAGTGATGTACACACGGAATGAGATGAACGAGTTGAGACCAGGGCGTCGGGCGAAAGTCAGGGTGGTGGCCGTCGGGCTGTGGATGGTGTTTGCAGGGCTTGTGGTGGGATGTGATCGCGATGATTCGTCGCCGGAAGTCACCGACTCCGAGCATTCGGAATCGCCCGAGGACGACGAGCAGACCGACGAATCGGATGTCCCCGACATCTACGGTGGTCTCGACCAGGCGGGCACGCGGAAGGCGACCGACGTGGGCCCGCCGGCGCCGGCACTGTATTTTTTGTCGGGCCTCAAGGGCTATACCGAGCCCTGCGGATGCACGGCGGACGTCATGCTCGGCGGAATCGAGCGCATTACAGCATACGTCCGCGACGCCGTGGAGTTGCATTCCGATGCGCTCTTTGTCGACGCCGGAGACTGGCTCTTTGAATACGACGACATTCCGGAGCATCAGCGCGCTCAGGAAAAGGCCAAAGCGGAAGTGCTCGCCGACGCCCACCGCCGAATGGAGACCCGCTTTTCGGTGCCCGGCAATCGAGACCTGGCGCTGGGCGTCGAGTTTTACCGCTCGATGATGGAGCGCGCCGAAATGGAGGCCATGGCGGCCAATCTCAAATTGGAGGGCGATTCGCTGCCGGGGTCGACAACCGTGGAGCTGGAGGGCGATACGCTGCTGTTGGTGGGCGCTGTGGAAGCGGAGTTGTACGCCGATATCGATGGGGCAGACGCCGTCGACGAGTTCGATGCCGTCGCCTCCATCGTCGACGATGCCGACGCCGATGCCGTGGCCGTTATCTATCAGGGCCGGGGGCCGGGGGCGGAAGCGCTGATCGACGAGGTCGACGGCATTGACTTTCTGGTCGTCGGCCACGATCCGCAACTCAACGAAGATGCCGTCCAGCGGCGAAATACACAGATTCTGGAGGCCTACGACCAGGGGCGTTATGTGGGGCGACTCAAATTATACGGGCTCGATACCGAAGGCGCCTTCTTCGATGGACGCTCGGGGATTCGGGGCCCGCGAGAGCGACTGGATGGCCAGATCGGAAATGTCCGAAGTGATCTGCGCGAATTGGAAGTGCGCACCGGCGGCGAAGAGACGCCGATGACCCGGCGTCTCCAGGGGCGACTCGACGATCTCGAAGAGCAGCGCGAAACGCTGCTCAGAGAGGGCATTGAGATTCCGGACGGGCAGCCGGCCTTTGTGTACGGACCGGTGGCCATGGAACCGGAGTACCGAGTCGACGACGTCATCCAACAGCGGCGCCACGAGTTCAACCAGAGTCTGGAGGCCTTGATCGCCGAAATCGATCGCGATCCACTTCCGGTCGACGACGGCGATCCGTTTTTTGTCGGCCAGGCCCGATGCCAGGACTGCCACGCTGCGGCGCACGACTTCTGGGAGAATACGTCGCATGCCTCGGCGGTCGAGACCCTGGAGGTTCGCCACAAGCAATTCGATCAAAATTGCATCGGTTGTCATGTCGACGGTTGGGAGCAACCCGGGGGAAGTGTACTGGGCAGTATCGAATACGAAGCCGAACTCGGCGGAGAGACGTTTACCAAAGACCTCCACGAGGTCGGCTGTGAAAGCTGTCACGGTCCGGGCTCCAATCACCTTCTCAATCCGCTCGATGACGACGGCCAGCCACACAATATCGTGCGATCGCCGGGCGAGCAGCAGTGTACGCAGTGTCACGTCCCCGAGCACTCGCCGACCTTCGATTTCGACGTCTACGTCGATCAGATCACCGGTGAGGGTCACGAATACTCCGGC
>CAYUPT010000213.1:0-6836 GCA_964446725.1 uncultured Bradymonadales bacterium
CTCTTCGTACGTCCGATACAGCGGTACGGTATCGCGGGCGGCGTACATCAGGTCTTCGCCGGTGATGCCCCGATCTTCGGCGAATGCCGCGTACATGGCGCTGATGACGATCTGTTCTAATTCGGCGCCGGAAAAATACTCGGTCTTTTCCGCCAGCTGGTCGATGACGTCGTCGCCGACATTCAGGTCGCGCATCCGGAGGTGGATTTTTAGAATTTCCCGGCGCTCATGGAGTTGCGGAAGGTCGACAAAAAAGATCTCGTCGAAGCGGCCTTTGCGAAGCAATTCCGGGGGCAGCGATTCCACATCGTTGGCGGTGGCGACGACAAAGACCGGTGTCTCCTTTTCCTGCTGCCAGGTCAGTAGGGAGCCGAGTACGCGCCGGGCCCGGCCGTCGTCGGACTGACCGGTGGCAAAGCCCTTTTCGATCTCGTCCATCCACAGCACACAGGGCGCCAGGGCGTCACAGGTCTTGAGCGCCGAGCGAAGTGCCTCCTCCGGCGAACGCCGTCCGTCGAATACAGAACCCATATCCAGCCGAAGCAGAGGCAGTCCCCAGTGGCGTCCGACGACTTTCGCCGTCAGGCTCTTGCCGCAGCCCTGGACGCCGATGAGCAATAATCCCTTGGGCGCCGGGAGGCCGTATTCTCGGGCTTTGTCACTGAAGGCCGCCTCGCGCTGTTCGAGCCACTGCTTGAGCGCGTCCAATCCGCCGACGGTCTCCAATCCATCGGCCAGCGGGTGAAATTCGAGTACGTCGCTTTGTCCGACGAGGCGCTGTTTTTCGTGGAGAATGGCGTCTTCTGCGTCGAATGCTTCGCCCTTGTTGCGGGCCTCCATCAGTTGGTGGCGAACGCGGCGATAGGCCCGGTGGGCCTGGCGCTGGGTGAGCCCGAGGGCTCCACCGACGAGGCTTTCGTGGGGCAGAGATGGGAATTTCTCGGGTGGAAATACCGCCTTGTACTGCCGCTCGATAATCGTGCGATCCGGAAGCGGCAGCGACAGCGTCGTCAGATCTTTGGAGAATTCCGGATATTCGATGGACGCCGGTCCCACGAAGACGATGGTCTTTGACGATGAGGCGCAGTGGGCCTCCGTTTCGCGAAGGCGACGCCGAACGACGGGATCGTCGAGCAGCGGGGCCGCATCTTTGAAGATGAAGACACCGGGATCGTCGATGGATTCCACATTGGGCAGGGCCTCCATCAGATCGCCGCTGGAGTGGTCGTGACCGAAGCCGTGAGTGATCGACCACTCCCAGACCGGGCGGTCGTCGCGACTGGCCAGACGCTTGATGAGGTCTACGGCGCGGGCTTCCTCGTGGGTTTCGATATGCACCAAGGCATACGGGGCCCGCAGCAGGGCCCGCAATTCGCGAACAAATTGCAGGTGGGGACTGAAATTCTCGGGGGTTTCTGAGTCCATGCCACCTCCAGAGGCCGCAATACCGATAGTCCGGTGGGCCTCTTGATGAATTGGCCGGCGTTGCCCGCCGGGGGCTCGGAGTACTCCGACACCCCCGCGGGGCATCGCCGGGATAGGTGGGTCACCGAGAATTAGACGTGGTCAATCAGGGCGGACCGAAGCCCGGCGTATGCTGGCGGGAGACGTACGGACCGCTCGTTAACCGCTGTAGTAATCGACAATTTCGTAGCCATCCATGGCCATATTGCGGTCTTTGACCTCTCGCCACTCCTCGCGCAGGCCGTCGTAGTAGTCCAGAAAGTCGCCTTCCTCTTTTTCGGGACGAGAGATGATCTTGGCCGACAGGCCGCGTCCCCGAGGCTGGACGGTCAAAATTCCGACTCCGCGGTCCTCGCAGGTCTCGGCGAGAATGTCGTTGTACTCCGCCTCGCCTTCCCGGAATTCCTTGAGCGGAAGGCCGAGCCACAACAGGTTGCCCTGGGCCTGATTCATGGCGTGGACGCCCTCCTGGACGTCAAATAGGCAGGTGTCGTAGTTGTTGAGGATTTTGATGGAGTGAAGCATCTTGGAACTGCCGCCGACATACAGCAGATCGATGCCCGTCAGATCGTCTTGGTACTCCTCGTCGAGTTGGGCGTGCGGTACGAAAATGCCGTAATCCGTCGGGTACTCGCGCTCGAAGAGGCGCTCGATCGGTTCGATCATGGAATCGACGGTAAAGTCGTAAAGCTCAGACATGGGGTCCTTTCGACAGGTCTTCTGGAATAGCGAAACCCGGAGCGCGACGCCGCACCGTCTATCAGCGCGCCGTCGGCGACGACCGGGCCCGAGTCCGGCAGTAGTGCCATACTCGGTCGGCGATGGAAAGTAATTTGGGATTAGCCAGGACTCAGCGACCAGCGCAGCTCGTCGCGCAATGTATCGATCTCCTGATTGAGAACCCGTTGGTCGGCGGCCCCCAGCACAACTCCGTGGAGGCCGATAAAGGTCAGATCGATTTCGTAGACCGGTTCGCCGTCTTCTACTTCCTTGCGAAACTGGACATCCAGTTCCACCGGCTCCTGATGGATCGTCGATCGACCCATGCAGTACAGAAATAGATAGACGAATAGCGGGAGAACGAGAACAAAAAGCGGAACCAGCGCCAGAATAAAGGTCACCGACCCGCGCTCAAAACGCAGTCGCTCGTCCTGGGCCTGGACGATGCGATAGCCGAAGGACTCGAAGAGGCGCTGGACATGGCGTCGAAGCTCCTCTTCGGAGTCGACGCCGTGGACCCGGATCTGACGCATAAATACGGTCTGGGTCGGGTCGCAGTAGGTGTCGTCGGTGGTCTCGATGCGAAAGGGAAAATGGGTATCGTCGTCGAGTGCCGACATCGCCCGCGAGGTCGGATCGTCGACGGAGGCCTCGGTGCCCACAATCGGCGACTGCTGCTCGAAGGGGACCATCGAGGTATCGGCCGTCGAGTAGCGGGCCTCGATGTGTTCGCGCAGCGTCGACGGCAACTGGGGATGTTCGGCGACCTGCAGTCGGCGCCTCGCAGAGGCCGGGTCGGGCCGGTCGACAGCATCGGCGGTGGCGTCGGCGCGAGGCGCCGGAACCCCGGCGGGGGGATCGGCGGTGGCATCGGCGCCGGTGACCGGGGGCCGGGAAGGCGACGCCGATCGCTGGTCGCCGCTTTCGGGCGCCGGGACCTCGGCGTCGTCGGGTCGATCGAGGTCGAATTGCTCCTCGATGTCTTTCCAGATCGGCGACGGGAGGTCGGCACCGCGATCGAGGCCCGGAATTTCGTACTCGATGCGGCCGTCGGAGCGCACTTCCATCTCCAGAAGCCCGTTTGTCGCCGCCTGCTCCAGGTACTCATTGACCTGTTCGTGCGTCAGCCCCAGGGCATACGCCAGGTAGGACGGCTCGAGTTGATCGAGCCCCTCTTCGTAGACCAGCCGCAAAATATGCCACTCGAATTCTTCGTAGGTCATCGTTCCATCGCATGTCGTCATGGTTAGGACCCATACCGTATCGAAGAACGTCGGTGGCGACCCATACATTCCCGGCGGGTGTCGATATGCCGGGCTGCAGGTGAGCCTCGATCGATGCAATCAACCATCAACTATAAGTGCATTGGAGCGAAAAGGCAAATAATTTGGTTCCCCCTGTGGTGGGCGACGCCGCCACCGGGGCTTCGTGCGACAGGGCGGGGGACTGGTCATTGGCGGGGCGAGCCGATATACATGGGTCGACTGTAGTCGCTCGACGAGGCCCTACGCTGTGCGCCGTGGCGACGCAATGGACCGCCCGGCGTGTCCGATCTGGCACGCAACTTCAACAGACAGGAGGAGTGAGATGACCGATATTGAAATCGAGAGTGTTCTCAAGGAAGATCGCCAATTTGAGCCACCGGCCGAATTTGCCGAAAACGCCAATGTGACGGCCGAGGACCTCGACGAACTCCGGCGGGAAGCCAGCGACGATCCGGAGGCCTTCTGGGAGCGCTTGGCCCGCGAGGAATTGGCCTGGGATCGGGACTTCGACGAGACGCTGTCCTGGGACCCGCCATTCGCCAAGTGGTTTGAGGGCGGCAAGCTCAATATGAGCGTTCAGTGCCTGGACCGTCATCTCGACGGACCCCGAAAAAACAAGGCGGCCATCGTCTGGGAGGGCGAACCCGGCGATCAGCGAACCCTGACGTATCAGCAACTGCACGCCGAAGTCTGCAAATTCGCCAACGGCTTAGAGCGACTCGGCGTCGAGGCCGGCGATCGGGTCGCCCTGTATATGCCGATGGTTCCCGAATTGGCGATCGCCGTGCTAGCCTGTGCGCGCATCGGCGCTCCTCACAGTGTGATCTTCGGTGGGTTTTCGGCCCAGGCCATCCAGGATCGCGTCGAGGATGCTCAGGCGAAGGTGATTTTGACCGCCGACGGTGGCTATCGTCGCGGCGAGGTCCTGCCGCTAAAAGACAAGGTCGACGAGGCGATGGCCGACGGCTGCGCCAGTGTCGAAGATGTCGTCGTCTACCAACGCTCTCACAACGCCGTCGACTGGTTTCCGGAACGCGATGTCTGGTGGGATGATGTCATCGCCGGCGAGTCGACGCGCCACGAGGCGCCGTCGCTCGATGCCGAGCACCCGCTGTTTATCCTCTACACCTCGGGGACGACGGGAGCGCCCAAAGGCGTCGTCCATTCCACCGCCGGCTATGCATTGTGGACGAAGTTGACCTCCAAGTGGGTCTTCGACCTCAAGGAGGACGACACCTATTTTTGCAGCGCCGACATCGGCTGGATCACCGGCCACAGCTACATCGTGTACGGCATCCTCCAAAACGGCGCCACATCGATGATGTACGAAGGGGCGCCCAATTACCCGCAGCCCGATCGCTTCTGGGATATTATCGAGCGCCATCGCGTCAATATCTTTTATACGGCGCCGACGGCGATCCGATCGTTTCTGAAGTGGGGCGAGCAGTGGGTCGACAAGCACGACCTGTCGAGTCTGCGCTTGCTCGGCACGGTGGGAGAACCGATCAATCCCAAAGCCTGGATGTGGTATCGCGAACATATCGGCGGTGGCAATTGCCCGATCGTCGATACCTGGTGGCAGACCGAGACCGGAGGCATCATGATTTCGCCTCTGCCGGGAGCTACCGACGCCAAGCCCGGAAGCGCCACCGAACCGCTGCCGGGCATCGAGGCCGAAATCGTCGACAAACAGGGCAATGAGGTCGGCGATGATGAGGGCGGCTATCTGGTGGTCCGAAAGCCCTGGCCCAGCATGCTCAGAACCGTCTACGGCGACGACGAGCGCTACGAAAATACCTATTTCAGCCAGTACGAGGATACCTATTTCGCCGGCGATGGAGCACGTCGCGACGAAGACGGGTACTACTGGATCGTCGGCCGTATCGACGACGTCATCAATGTCTCCGGTCACCGACTGGGCACCATGGAAATCGAGAGTGCTCTGGTCAGCCACCGCAAGGTCGCCGAAGCCGCCGTGGTACCGCGACCCCACGAAATTAAGGGGCAGGCCATTGTGGCATTTGTCACCCTGGAGAGCGGGGAAGGCGACGTGGAGTTGGTCGACGAGCTTCGAGCCCATGTCGCCGATGAAATCGGTGCCATTGCCAAGCCCGCCGACATCAACTTCAGCGACGAGCTTCCCAAGACCCGAAGCGGCAAGATCATGCGGCGTCTGCTCGCCGATATCGCCGCCGGACGCGAAAGCGGCGATACCTCGACGCTCAAAGACGAGTCGGTCGTCAAGAAGTTGCGAGCTGAAATCGACAGCGGTGAGGGCTCCGAAGTGACCGGTCAAGAAGACGGACAGCCCGGCGACAAGCAAGCCGAACCCGCCGAGTGATAGGTGCCACGGATACAACGGTGGACCTGAAGAGTTGACTTGAACCGACGGGCCGTCGGCGGCAGACTTGCCGTCGGCGGCCATTTTTTTGTTGTGGGCGAGGCGATCGAGCGATGGAACACCAGCAGTACCGGGTCGATAACGGCGATGGATGGAAACTCGACATCCGGCGGTTTGTTTCGCCGGATACACTGGATCGGCAGCGGCGACCGGTGGTTGCGGTTCCCGGCTTTTGCATGAATTGCCATATTTTGAGCTATCATCCCGGCGAGCGCCCCATGATCGAGGCCCTCGTCGACAGCGGGCTCGAAGTCTGGGCGGCCAATCTCCGCGGCCAGGGCGACTCACAGCGTCTGCGCGGCTCGACGCGCTACGGCTTTTCCGAATTGTCGCGCGTCGACTTGCCGGCCGTCATCGATGTCGTCGCCGACAGCACCGCCAGTCAGGCTCCCGGTGTCGACCTCATCGGATGCAGTCTGGGGGCCACTGTCAGTTACGCCTATCTCGCTCATCATCGCGACAACCATCGGGTCGGTGCCGTCGTCAATATCGGCGGTCCGCTTCGGTGGAATACGGTTCATCCCATCTTGCGAGCGGCAGTTCAGTGTCCGCGTCTGCTCGGCGCTATCCCCGTCCGTGGTACCCGCCAGCTTGCGCGGATGGCACTGCCCTTCGCCGAGTATGTGCCGTGGCTGATTTCGCACTATATCAATACCGATATCGTCGATCTCTCGAAGGCCGATGAACTGGTGCAGACCATCGATGATCCCAACCCCCGTCTGACACAGGAGATGGCGCAGTGGATCAAGAACACCGATCTCATCGTCGACGGCCTCAATATCAGTCACGCCCTGTATTCGGTTGATGTTCCCATCCAATGCGTCATCGCCATGCAGGACGGCGTTGTGACCCCCGAATCGGCACTCTCGATCCTGGACCATATCGGATCTCACGACGTCGATATTGTAGAAGTCGGTACGCCTGAAGTACCCCATGCTCACGCCGATCTCTTTGTGTCCGAAGGGGTCGGCGACAAGGTCTTTGCT
>CAYUPT010000214.1:0-6818 GCA_964446725.1 uncultured Bradymonadales bacterium
GAGCAATTCGAAGAATCGATTGAATTGGCGCCGGCAGTCATGACTCTTCGGGCGTTGCTCAACGACGGGTTGTCGTCGCTTCCGCGCAGCATACGGGCGGCACTCGACGACGGCGACTACTCGGAGGCGCTCAACGCGGCCAACGACGCCTATTCGTCTCGGGGACCGGAGGCCCGCGATGTGGCACTGGCCTATGCGGTCCTTCTCGTCGGGCGCAATCTCGCCGACGAGGCCCTCGGCGTGCTGCAGCGGGTCCTCAAAAATCATGCCCAGGACGTGGGGCTGCAACTGGCTCAGGCCGAGGCATTGTTGATGAACGGGGATTTCGACGAGGCCCAGTCGCTGCTCGAGGGGCTGGAGTCGGTGAGTACACTGGAGCCGCGCCACGACAGCTTCGTGGGCGATATGTACCTGGATTTGGGCGACCAACAGCGGGCCATTGATGCCTATCGACGGGCCCTCGACCGAGGTCTCGAAAGCGCCGAAGTCGCCTATCGGCTGGCCCGGCTCTTCGAGGAGCGCCAGGAATTAGAGCCCATGGCCCATTATCTCGAGATTGCCGCCCGGGCCGCCGGCGACAATCCGATGCTGTGGGAGGCCGCCTCCGAAGCGCTGTACGAGGTGGGCCGCGTCGACGATGCGGCCGCCTGCTGGGAGCGGATGCTCGAATTTCGGCCCCACGATGTCGACAGCTGGTTTATGCTCGGTCTCAGCTACTGGTACCTCGATCGCTTCGGCGATGCCGCCGAGGCCTTCGAGAAGGTCGTCGACCTCAACCCGCGCCACCGCACCGCCTGGCGCCAGCTCGGCGATGTGTGGCTGACCATCGGCCACGGCGAAAAGGCGCTCCACGCCTTTCGCGAGGCTCTGGAATTGGATGGAGACGATATCGATGCCCTCAATGGTGCCGTCCTCGCTGCCTACGAAACGGGCGATGTGAGTCTGGCATTGACCTGGGCGCAACGGGCCATGGAGATCGCTCCCGAGGACCGTCAGACGCGCTACCACTACGGCCTTGTATTGCTGAGCCGCGGACGCGCCAAAGAGGCGCGCGAGATCTTTTCGGAGCTCGTCGACAGTGAAGAGGAAGACGTCGACGAATACCTGGGAGCCCTGGCCGTCGCTTCGTTGAAAACGGAGCGCATCGACGAGGGATTTGAACATATCGACGAGCTTTTGCGTCTAGATGGGCGCGCCGAGTGGCTCGCCTCATTTGCCGAAGAGCTCATCAAACTTCGCGGAGCTCAGGAGGCCATCGATTTTATGGAGCGAGCCGATGTCTCGAGTCCCCAGTGGAGACTCGTGCGGCCGTTTTTGACCTACGTGTGCAGTGTGTTGCTGGAAGACGAGAAGCGCGCCGACGACGATTTTGCAGATTTCCGGCGCATTGCCGCCGAATACGCCGATGCTCTCCCCGTGCTCTGGAATTTCGAGGCCTGGGAGGCCATGGCGTTTCGGCTCGACGCCGACGAACAGCGGCGATTCGACCAGATGCTCGCTGTCATCGAGGGGCGAGCTGAAGTCGAAAGCCTGCACGACCGGTAGTCCGCGAAGCGACCAATGAACCCTCCGTTTCACGATATCGAGGCGACCATGAGCAACCGAACGTTGGAATCGATAGCCGTTGCCGCGGTGGTGAGTCTCGTAGTGGTGAGCGGGTGCACAGAGGCCAATCCGGTCTACCAGCCGGGACCCGACCTGCCGGAGGATTGTCGCGCGGGCTCCGAAGTCAGCGAGACCTTCGAGGAGTTTGAGCGGCCCGAAAAGCTCGACCTCTGGTTTGTGGTCTCCAATACGGATGGCATGGAGAGCCATCAGCAGCGCCTGGCGGAGGCCGTGCCCTCGCTTTTGACGCAACTGGAAGACGAGGAGATGTCGGTCCATGCCGCAGTCTCGACGATGGATGCTACCGCCGGACCCGGTCTGGCACCGATCGTCGACGATGTCGATGGATGTGAGACCAATAATCGACAGGTCGCCATAAGTGGAAACAGTCGATGGGTCCAAAACCTCGAATGCAATCTCCAGCAGGGCACCGACGGCGACCGACGGCCGCGGCCACTGGACGCCATCGAGTCCTCACTTCTCGACGACCCGAGCTCCATCGACGAGTTTCGCCGCGACGACGCCCGACTGGTCGTTGTGATGCTCAGTGAACAGGACGACTGCTCGGGGGCCAATTTCGACGACGATTTGGAGGAGACCGCCCGCGACCTCTGTGCCTGGCAGCGCGAGCAGTTGCGAGATGTCGACGACTGGATGGACTCCATTCGCCAGACGGCGACGGTACCCGAGGGGCTATCGGTGGCGGTCATCGGCGGACCGCCGGCGGAAGTCAGTTACGAGCAGGGCGAGGCGGTGCGCGCCGTCTGCAGCTCCACACTGGGAAGTGCCTATCCGTCGCCTCGAATGCGCTCGGTGACCCGGGCACTGGGCGCGCAGGGGCTATTTTCCAGCATCTGTGTCTTCGACTTTTTTGACCATCTCGACGAACTCGCGCAGCGGCTGGCCATCCAGGACAAAGTCACGTTATGTGCCTCGGAGCCGATGGCCCATGAACCACTGGAAGTCGTCGGTATCGATGCCGACGGCGAGCGACGGGACCTCGATTTCGGCCCGGGCTTTGAATTCGCCGGCGTCACCGATGAGTGCGAAGAGGGCGCGATTCGGCTTCGCCGCCAGGCATCGCAGTCGCTGCAAAGCCTGGAGATGACCTACTGTGGGCTGTCGGATTGAGATCGGCTCCAGCGTTCGAGTTGTGGGTTGGCTGGTGAAACGAGGGCGCGGGAGCTGGGAGGTTCGCGTAGACCCCATCGACTGCTCGTTGGACAGCACTCGCAGCCACTTCCCCGCCCGCGGGGAAGGGCGTTTCGTCGATTTCCCCGCCCGCGGGGAAGGGCGTCACATGCTGATGCTCGGCAAGCCGACGGTCTCGCCACTTCCCCGCCCGCGGGGAAGGGCGTTGCTGAAGGGCGGTGGTTCGGTCTCATTTCAGGGGTTGTCCATCAGTAATTGGTGGCCGATGACTTGACATCGCAAGGGCCCGGGTTAAGTTCCAATTGCAACCCGCAGTGTGAAATGATGGAATGACGATACATACATCCAATTTTTGGAGGAACAACGATGGCTGGAGAACACACACTTCCCGAACTCGACTACTCCTACGACGCCCTTGAGCCGTTCATCGACGAACAGACGATGAAGCTGCACCACAGCAAGCATCATCAGGGCTACGTCGATGGCCTCAACGCCGCCGAAAAAGAGCTCGCCGAGGCCCGCAATAACGGCGACTTCGGCAATATCCGTCACATCGAGCGCCAGCTGGCGTTCAATGGCTCGGGCCACTTCAATCACTGCCTGTTCTGGCAGAATATGACGCCCGCCGACAACTACGAAGATCCGAGCGGCAATCTGCTCAAGCAGATCAAAAATGACTTCGGAAGCTTCGATGACTTCAAGGCCCAATTCTCTGCCGCCGCCGGCGGCGTTGAGGGCAGCGGTTGGGGCTTTCTGGCCTGGCAGCCCGGTGGAGAGCAGCTGGTGACGCTGGCCGCCGAAAACCACCAGAAGCAGACCCAGTTTACGGCGATTCCCATTCTGGCGCTCGACGTCTGGGAGCACGCCTACTACCTCAACTACCAGAACAACCGCGGCGAATACATCAATAAGTGGTGGAATATCGTCGACTGGAATAACGTGGCCGAAAACTTCGCCCGCGCCACGGATTACGAATTCGAACTCAGCAAGTGACAGCCCGCTGTCATGAGCGCCGGTGATCGCCGTTAGCGCGGTCTCGGTGTCGGTTCGAGTCCCGCAGGTGTCCATTGACGCCTGCGGGATTTTTTTGTGTTCTGTATCGACGCCCGTCGGTCATCACCGTCCCAACAAAAGGAGCATCGAGATGCCAGAGAGCCGAAAGGTCGCGATGTGGATGGTTGCCGTCACTCTCATGGCGGGGATTGGGCTGGCGACGGCCAGCGCCGGTTCCGGCCCGGCCGGCGGCGAGGCGTCGGAGCGCGATTCGTCTTCGCAGGAGCGCGCTTCTTCCGATGTTATCGACCACAGTCCCTTCGAAGAGCTACTGCAGCGATACGTCGATGCCGATGGCGATGTCGATTATCACCGCTGGGCGCAGTCGGAGTCCGACCTCCAACAACTCGGTGAATACGTCGATTCAGTGGGCGACGCCGATGCCCGGGGGCACAGCCGCCAGGCGGTTTTGGCGCTGTTGATCAACGCCTACAACGCCTTGGTGATCGACGATGTCCTGGAGCGCTGGCCGGTGGAAAATGTGCTCGAAGAGGACGGTTTTTTCGACGAGAAGCAACACCGCGTGCTTCAGGCGTCGATGACGCTCGACAGGCTCGACAAGGAATTGATCCGCCAGCGCTACGGCGAGCCCCGGGTCAATTTTGTGCTCGTCTGCGCCGCCGCATCCTGTCCGCCACTGCGCCGGGAGGCGATGACCGCCGACAACCTCGAAGCGTCGCTTCGCGATGCCACCACCGGCTATATCCCGAAGGTCACCGAACTGGACGACCAGGGCCGCGTCCACACCAGCAAACTCTTTGAGTGGTACGGCGAGGAATTCGAGGAGGAGGCGGGAAGTGTGGCCTCCTATCTGGCGCAATACGTCGACGGAGCGCTCCAAGAGGCGCTCGAGGCGGGGGATGTGGAGATCGAATTTTCGGACTATGACTGGTCGATCAATCAGTTGTAGCAGACAAGGCTCGCTCACCCCCGACACAAGGTCGGGTGGGGTCGTCAGTTCCGTGATGTAACGCCTGGCGGAGTTGTAGCCGACAACGCTGATTCACCGGCGGCGCAAGGCACGCCGGGGTGTCAAAGCAGAGAAGATTTCTTCGGAACCGACACAAGGCCGGGTGGGGTCGAAACCGTCGAGAGAGAAGGCCTCGGTAAGCCTTGTGCTACCGGGGAACAAGCCTTGTGAGCTAGAGGTCCGGTGGGGTCGAAACCGTCGAGAGAGAAGGCCCCGGTAAGCCTTGTGCTACCGGGGAACAAGCCTTGTGAGCTAAAGGACCGACAAGGCTTTTTCACCACCGGCGAAGTCAGAATCGACGTCTCGTGGGCGGGGTGAGTATTTTCAGCTTTCCGATTCTTCGGCGTCGCCGTCTTCGGCAGTTGCTGCCGATGGCCACTGCGCCGTATCGGAGAAAGCGTTCCACAATCCGGTCGCGGCAAATAGGCGCATCACGAAGAGGTCGTCGTAGAGGTGTTCGCGCAGGATATCGGCGTGCTCCCGGGGCTGGTGGGTGGCCAGATACTCCAGATAGGCGGCCCGGGTCTGGGGCTCGGGATCGTCGGTCATGATCTCCTGGAACGAGCCCTCGTCTCCGGAGACTCGAAACAATACGTAGGCCGAAAGATTGCGGATCGCCTCCGCCTGCTCTTGCTGTTCGGGCTGTACGTCGTCGCCATCGACGTCGACATCGAAGCGGTTGCCGGCGGCCAACTCCTCGAGATGGTCGCTGACTTCGGCGACGGTTTCCAGTTTCTCGCCGGCGCGCAACAGCTGCTGGAGGATGCGCAGTGTGCGTTCGACGCGGTCGGGATTGGAGGTCGATAAGTTGCGTTGAAGATCTTCGATCCATTCGTCGCTGAAGCGGTCGGTCAGATACGACAGGCTCAGTCGACGGGTCTCGAAGTCGTCGTGGCCCAGGGTGCTGATAAGGACGTCGGCTTCGGCGTCGTCGCGCTGTGCGTAGCGGGGAATGGCGTGACGGCGTATCGCGGAGTGGACACCGCGGATATCGGAGCGCAGTGAAATCGCGGCCTCTTCGGACGGGTTGTGCGCCAGGGCATCGATAATATCGAGGGTCTCCTCGACGTCGGCATCGCCGATCTGGCGGCGGGCGGCATCGACATAGTCCGTATCTCCAAGAATTGTCATGCCCAGAACGGAGACCCGAACCAGGCGCCCATCGACGGGTCGGTCGGGAATGCCCAGCTGCTCGGGGTCGTCGGCGTCGGCGTCGGCGAGGACGGTGGCAAAGAGGTCGCGGGCCTCTTCGACGCGGGCGAGCATCAAAATGCGGCCGGCTTCCAGGCGCTCGTCGGCGTCGAGCGAATCGTCGCCAAAGGTCTCCAGGAATGGATCGGCGCGATTGGTGCGCCCGGAGTCGAGCAGAGCCCTCAGGGCGGTGGCAACAATGCGCGGGGAGTCCTCGTCGAGATAGTCATCGAGTTGCGGAATTAATTCTCGCTCCAGATCGTCTCGACGGTCCTCCTGACGGGCGTCGTCGATTTCGCGCAGCAGACCGCCCTCCAGCGCTCGCAGTCGAAGTTGCTGGGAGTCGGCATCGCGGGCCCGATCGAGCAATGCGCGGCGTGTGGTCTGGTCGCCGTCTCGAAGCACGATCTCGAAGATCTGCAGGCGCTGCTCTTCGGAACGCGCCTGGTTGTAGGCGTGCAGGGCGGTGCGGTGGGGCTGGTCGAGGGTTTCGGAGCGAAGCAGTGTGCGCAGGGCGGCGACCTGGACCATCGGAGAGGGGTCGTCGGTATGGGCGATGGCTTCGGCGGCCATGTCGGGATCGCCGGCGAGGTCGATGGCCCGCAGCGTTTCGGCGCGGACGTATTCATCGAGCTGCATCTGGAGGCCGGACATGACGATGTCGTGGACCTCCTGTTGCTCCGATTCCGACAGGCTGTCGGCGCGACAGCCCGTCAACGCCATGACGACACACAGTGCGATCACGGTGGTGCGGAATCGTCGAAGGGCTCCGCGGTAGGCTCGAGGCATCATGGTCAATACCGGTCGGTGGTCCATCGATTAGTCGGCGGCGCGGTGGCGCTCCATC
>CAYUPT010000215.1:0-6775 GCA_964446725.1 uncultured Bradymonadales bacterium
CTGCTCGATGCCGACCTGCCGTCGAATCTCCAGGAGCTTCTGGGGGCCCGGCTCGACGCACTGCCCGAACAGGCCCGTGACCTGCTGTCGGTGGCCTCCGTGATCGGCGAGAGTTTTCGCGAGGACTTCTTCTTTCAGATCACCCCCTCTCATCTGGAACCCGAGGACCGCCTCCAGGACCTGGTGGCGCTGAATTTTCTGGAAGCCGAATACGATGCCTTCGACCGCATCCACATCGCCTTCCAGCCCCGCACCCTCAGGAGCGTGGTCTACGACCGACTTCCCCATTCCACCCGCGAGCAACTGCACTCGCGGATCATCGAATTTCTCGAACAGGCCGCCGATTACGCCGCCGTCGACCCGCTGGAATACCCGTTGATGGTCGCCTTCCACTACCGCAGTGTCGAGGGCTGGG
This sequence comes from uncultured Bradymonadales bacterium, assembly GCA_964446725.1. Lineage (GTDB taxonomy): Bacteria > Myxococcota_A > Bradymonadia > Bradymonadales > Bradymonadaceae > SLJM01. Next base: position 416 of record CAYUPT010000215.1, read on the forward strand.
AGGGCGCCGCTCACTACATGACGCAGGCCGGCGAGATGTTGCTGGACCTCTACGACTACGCCGGCGCCATCGACCAGCTCCAGGAGGCCATCGAACTTCTCGACGGTGAAGTGGCGCCCGACCATCAAACCCTTCTTCTGGCCCGCTCGCGACTGCTCGTCGCCCTCCGGGAATCCGGTCAACTCGAAGACGCCCGCATCGTCATCGACAATCTGCCCGAACTCGATGACCTCGACCCGTCGATGCGCCGAGAACTCCTCCATCAGCAGGGCATGTTACTGCTCGAAAGCGGCAGCCTGGACCGGGCCCTCGACCATCTTCAAAACGCCCGCCAGGTCGCTCAACAACTCCAGGCTCCCAAGGCCGAAATCCAGGCGCTTCTGGGCATTGCTCAGATCTTTGAGAAACAAAACGAGTTGCCCCGGGCCGCAAAACTCCTGGAGGAGATCTCCCAGAAAGTCCAGAACCTCGGCGAACTCGATCTGCAGGACCCGGACGACCGCAAATTGTACTGGACAGCGTACAATCAGCTCGGAACGCTATTTATCCGCCAAAAGGACTACCAGAAGGCCCAGCAATATCTTCAGCACGCCTACGAACAGGCCCGCCAGATCGAAGACTTCCGCGGGCTGGTTCGCGTCATGTCGAACTTCGGCGCCCTGAGCCTGAGTATGCGCGACGTCGATCGGGCTCGAAATTACTTCGAACAGGCCGCGGACTTCGCCGCCAACACCGGCGATCTTCTCAATCAGAGTCGAATCCTCACCAATCTGGGCATTACGGCGATGGAAAATAACGATCTGGAGGGCTCGAAAAAGTACTTCAAAAAGGCCCGTTCTATCGCCGAAGAGATCGGCTGGTACGAGGGACTCGCCGAGCTTTCACTGCACATCAAAAAGCTTCGAAAAGCCCTGCACTGACCTCATCGACCCTCCGTCGGTGGTGAGCGATCTTGTCGGCTACACGGCATTGGAACCCTAAACCCACGCCGACGACGACCCCACCTGACCTTGTGTCTTGTGTCGGTGGTGAGCGAGCCTTGTCGGCTCCACGGCGTTGGACCCTAACCCCACGCTACCACGACCCCACCCGACCTTGTGTCGGTGGTGAGCGAGCCTTGTCTGCTACACGGATTTACCCCTTTTCCTTTAGCGTCTCCCCGGTCTCCAGCAGTTTTTCGACCCATTCCATCTTGAGGGGGCGGGCATGCCGGGCGGCAATGTAGACCGACTCCAGAATATCGACGGCTCGATCGAAGTCCCCGTTTTCGATGACGTAATCAAACAGCGGGTACTGGGCGAGTTCGTGACGAGCCGCCTGCAACCGACTGTCGATCACCTCGGCGCTATCGGTTCCCCGTCCGCGGAGCCGCTGGGCCAATGTCTCCAGATCGGGGGGAGCGATCATGACGGCCGTGGCATCCGGGTATTTGCGTTTGACCTGGCGGGCCCCCTGGTAATCGATATCGAATAGCAGGTCCTGTCCGGATTCCCAGGAATCCTCGATGACCGACGTCGGCGTCCCGTAATAGTTGCCGTGGACTTCGGCCCACTCCGCAAATTCATCGTCGTCGCGCATCTGCTGAAATCGCTGCTTGTCGACAAAGTGGTAGCTCTCTCCGTCGACCTCGTCGCCGCGCCGCTGGCGGGTCGTATAACTGACGCTCAACCCCAGCCGCTGCTGTCGGTCGAGCAACGCGTCGCACAGACTGGTTTTCCCCACACCGGAGGGACCACATACAATCAACAGGACGCCCTTTGCCATTTGCCTCTCCTCGACTTCTCGCAGGGTATGCGAGGTAATCCGGGTTATTCGATATTCGCCGCCTGTTCTCGCATCTTTTCGATCAGACTTTTCATCTCGATGACCCGCTCCGTCAATTTCGGGTGACGGCTCTTTGAGCCCATCGTATTGGTCTCGCGGATCAATTCCTGGAGATAGAAGTCAATCTTTTTGCCCACTGCTGTCGACGATGTCTCCACGACACTATCGAGCTTCTGGAGGTGCGCCGCAGCGCGCTGAATCTCTTCGGAAATATCGCCTTTCTCGACGTAGTAGGCGACCTCTTGATGGAGCCGACTTTCGTCGAGTTCATCGATATCAAATGACTCGATGGCCTCGCGAAGCCGAGCCTCCACGCGGGAATGCCGCTTTGTGTCGCCCTCCGCTCGAAGGGTCGTAATCTCCTCGAGGTGACCCCGCAATTGGCCGAGGTACTCGACCAATTCCCGGCAAAGCCCGCGCCCCTCCTCGCGGCGGCTGGCGATCAATTGCTCGACGGCATCGTCGACGACGTCGACGATCGGTTGCGGGTTGTCCGCCGAAATGACTTCGTCGCTTCGGCGTTCAAAGAACTCTCGATAGGGCTCCAGGCTCTCCATGCGCACAGGGGTGGCCAATTGGTGTTCCGCGGCCAGTCGCTGGAGTTCGGCGACGACGGCCTCAAAGCGCGACTCATCGATGGCGTCAAACCTCGGTCCCCCGGCGTCGGCGACGGGCTCCAGTTGTACGTGGACTTCGACGCGTCCTCGCTCCAGAACACTTCGAATCCGCTTGGTGATCGCCGACTCGCTCCATCGAAGTGCATCGGGAGTATGGACGCGAATGCTCAGGCGCTTGTGATTGACGCTTCGACATTCCACGCGCAGACGCCACCCGTCGACACGCCCCGAAGCCTGCCCGTAACCGGTCATGCTCGATAGACCGACGTCATGATTTGCCATGGCTACCTCCCTTTACCAGGTGCCACCGTCGGCGGGACGCTCTTTGGATTCCTGTTGGTGGGGAACGGAGGCCTCGTTGACGGTCTCCTCCGATTTCTGGTCTTCGATCTGTGGAGTCTCCCCGCCGTTGTCTTCATCGCCAATTTCAATTTCGTCGCCCTTGCCCTGCATGGCATCGCGAAAGGAGTTGACGGCATTTCCGATCTGACCGGCGGCATTCGGCAACTTGCCGAGTCCGAAGACCATGACCAAAATAACGAGGATGATGATTAATTCTGTGGTGCCGAGACCAAACATGTGATGCTCCTTTAGTGGACCGGGCGCCCGGTCTGGGCGACAGGGCCGCTATTCGTACTTCGCACCATTTCGCGGTGCGACGGGTGGTTACGTTGATGCCGTCTTGGATGATTCGTCGGCTGAATTCGACCATTCATCGAGAAGACGGCGCAGTGTTCCATGTGGTGACTCCAGATCGGCGACGGCCTGGGCGGCCGCCGACTGTTCGGCTTCCTTCTTCGATGTCCCCTCACCGCTGCCGACGACCTGCGAGTCGACGCGGACCTCGGCGACAAAGACGCGGTCATGGGGTGGGCCCGACGTCTCCACGATGTGATACTCGGGACGGACCGGCCGACGTTGCTGGACTTTGCGCTGCAGCAGGCTTTTGTAATCTCGCGGAGAGCTTCCAAGGTCACTGGCCTCGGAGGCGGAGACGACATCGTCGACCATCTCGTCGAATTGCTCCAGAATCAATTGGCGCACCTGGTCGTGACCGCCGTCGAGAAACACCGCTCCCAGCAATGCCTCGTAGGCATCGGCTAAAAGGGCTTCTTTGGTTCGCCCACCGGTCATCTCTTCGCCGCGACCGAGGCGCAGATAATCGCCGAGTTCCAGGACCGTTGCCCGACGGACGAGAGCCCGTTCGCAGACCAATTGACTGAGCCTGCTCGACAGCGCTCCCTCCGGCGCCTGTTCGTCGTCGCGAAATAGGGCCTCGGCGATAACGACCCCGAGTACGGCATCGCCCAAAAACTCCAGCCGTTGGTTGTCATCGTCGATACTCCGATGCTCGTTGGCGTAGGAGCGATGGGTCATGGCGCGCGCCAAAAGACTCCGATCGGCGAATTCGTAGTCCAGTTTCCGCTCGAGTTCGCTGAGTGCTTCGTAATCCCCGTGTTGTGCCCTGTCGTCAGTCATCGAAACCCTGCTCGGAATTAGCTTCTCGGTTCTTCGATCCAGCCACCGCCCAGCACTTCTTCGCCGCGGTAAAAGACTGCGGCCTGGCCGGGGGTCACCGCTCGCTGCGGTGTCTCAAACTCCACAAACGCCGTATCGGCCCCGTCACCGACGGTCACCAATGCGGGGACGGGCTCGCTGCCGTAGCGAATCTTGACCGAACACTCCAGCGGCCCGGCCGGTCGCTCAAAGGAGAGCCAGTTGCATCGCTCGGCAACCAGTCCTCGCGACTTCAGATCGTCGCGTCCGCCGACGACGACGGTGCCATCGTCGGGCCGAATCGCCTGTACATACAGCTTTTCGTGATGGCTGATGCCCAGGCCCCGGCGCTGGCCGACGGTGAACTGGTGGATGCCGTCGTGCTCGCCGAGGACTTCGCCGTCGACGGTCACAATTTCGCCGGGCTGCTGTTTTTCATTGGAAAGCAGGTCGGCGACGAAATCTTTGTAGTCGCCTCCGCCGACAAAGCAAATTTCTTGGCTCTCCGGCTTGTCGGCGGTCTCCAGGTCGAAATCACCGGCAATGTGGCGCACGTCGTCTTTGGTCATGTCGCCCAGGGGAAACATGATTCGACTCAGTGCCTTGCGCGGCAGCCCAAATAAGAAATAGGATTGATCTTTGCTGCGATCGACACCGCGAAGCAATTTGGGCCGTTCGCCGGAGCGGTCGATTCGCGCAAAGTGGCCGGTGGCCAGATAGTTCGCCCCCAGCGCCAGCGAGCGCTTGAGCAGAATATCGAACTTCAGGTGGTCATTGCAGGCCACGCAGGGATTCGGCGTGCGCCCGCGGCGGTATTCGTCGACGAAATAGGAGATGACCCGACGTTGAAATTCATCCTCGTAGTTGGCGACGTAAAACGGGATATCCAGCTCGTCGGCCACCGTACGGGCATCGAAGAGGTCATCGGGAGAACAACAGCTCTTGGTGTACTCGTCCTGCGGGGTCGAATACAGCCGCATCGAGATTCCGACGGCGTCGTATCCCTTGCGCGCCAGGATGGCGGCGGTCACCGACGAGTCGACGCCTCCGCTCATAGCGACGACGACGCGGTCGCGCACGGCCTCCGCAATCTCGTCGCCATTCTCAAGCGTCGGCGCCCGCTCCGATACCGAGCAGGTTCCGTCGTTGCTGGTGTCTACTTGCTGTACCATTGTGTTGTCTCAACATTGCGTCAGTGCCATTCGTTCCACGTTCTTCGATCCAAGGGGTACCGGGCATGCCCTAGAAGTGCAAAGGCCGGTAGTATTCGACGACCCATCAGCGGCCTACCAGTCGGCTTCCAGCAGGCCCAGTCGTTCGGCGACCTCCGCGATTTGACGAGCGCCGTCGACCAGTGCCTCCGTCGGCGTCGATGGACCGAAACTAAAGCGCACCGATTGCCGGGCACCTTCTTCGGCGTAGCCCATCGCCAAAATCACGTGGCTGGGCTCCAGAGACCCCGCTGTACAGGCCGACCCACTGGATGCCGAAATCCCCTCCAGGTCTAGAGCCATCAGTAAATCCTCGCCGTCGACGCCCTCAAAGGCGACGTTGACCGTATTGGGCAATTGATTCGACGGGTCGCCTCTCAATTCGATATCGTCGGCCTCCTCGCGAAGTGTCTGAACGAAAGCCGACTTCTTTTGTTTTAACTGGTCCGTCCACCGGGAGCGACGCTCACTGACCGCTCGGGCGGCGGCGTCGATGCCGGCGATGACGGGTACATTTTCCGTTCCCGGCCGTCGGCCCCGTTCCTGGTGGCCTCCGTTGTACAGGGCGCCGACCTTTAGCCCCTCTCGCACCACCGTGGCACCGCCGCCTTTGGGACCGCCCATTTTGTGAAATGACAGCGTCAGATAATCGACGCCGGCGCCGCTAAAATCGACATCGACCCGACCCAATGCCTGCGTGGCGTCGACATGGAGCAACGCCCTGGTATCGCTTAGGCGACCGGCGATCTCTTCGATATCGTAGATATTGCCCATCTCATTATTGGCCCACATGACGCTGATGAGCGTCGCCCCGTCATCGAGTCGGTCGTCGAGCCAATCCATATCGAGTCGGCCCTGTTCATCGACGGGCCACACATCGGTGCGAACGCCCTGGTTGTCGAGCTTATCGACGACCTCCAGCACCGAGGGGTGTTCGACGGCCGTGCATATCACGTAGGGATCATCGGTGGTCTCGACGTGATCGCGAAGGACCTGATTATTGCTCTCTGTGGCCCCGCCGGTCAAAATGACGGCCTGTGACGGCGCATTGATCGCCGCCGCCACCGACCGCCGGGCTCGCTCGACGACGGCCCGTGCCCGCTGTCCGTCCTGGTGAACACTGGAGGCATTGCCGGGAACGGCGTTCAAAATGTCCATCATCGCATCGCGGACCTCCGGAAGTACGGGGGCCGTGGCATTCCAGTCCAGAT
>CAYUPT010000216.1:0-6769 GCA_964446725.1 uncultured Bradymonadales bacterium
GGCGGCCTCGCCTGCTTTTTGAGCATCGATGCCGGCCCGCACGTCAAAGTCTTTTGTCCCTCCTCGGACGCCGATGAGGTCCGTACGCTTCTGGAAGAAACCAGCGGTGTCGTCGACGTATTATCGACGCGCCCCGGCCGCGGTGCCCGACGTATCCACTAATTTTCCCTGCGCTCATCTGCCGCCCGGAGTCCATCGATGTCCAATGAAGAACCGCCAGCTCCCCCGAAACGGCTCACCCTGTCGATTTTCGGTTTTTTTAGCCTGACCCCGATGTTGGTGCCCGTTGTCGTCGTCGTGAACCTGATCGTCGAGGCCGCCAGCGGCACCCCGGCGTTACCGGTTGCAGTCATCTTATTGCCCCTGGTCTGGAAATTCTTGTTGGCACCGGTGTACGCCTTCCAGGTCTGGGCCCGGCGATCGATGCCGACGAACCAGAAGGTGTTGTGGACGATGGGTCTTTTTTTGACGCCCATCAACATCGGTGTCATCGCCGCGTACTGGTATGTCTATTACCTCACCCCCTATCGCGACGCTATGGCGGATAACCAGGGGATGGACGGAGCTTGACCGGGGGGCCACAGCTTCCGCGATCCACCGCGTCCACTGGTTGACATCGACCACCTGAAACGCCAATTTGAGGCCGCCCTGAATTGAAATAGGAGTCGGACTCCGCGCGTTGTCGTTGCCCGTCGGGACGGCGACCTCTTTTCTATCTTTACGCCTGCGAGTACTGCCATGCCACAAAAGTTTGAATTGTCGCGCTTCACCCAGAAGGCCCGCAAGGCACTCGAGCGCGCTCAGGAGTTGGCCAAGAAGTTTCGCCACCAACACGTCGACGTCGAACACACGCTGTTGGCGATGCTCGAACAAGACGACAGTGTCGCCGGCTCGCTTCTGGAAGATGTGGGGGTGGACCCGAAACCGATCGGTCGCCAATTGATCGACGAGCTGGAGCTGATGCCGCGCAACTACCGCTCCGGCGAAGAGGTCTTTGTCGGCAAGCCGCTGCTCGGCGCACTGCAACAGGCCGAACGAGAAGCGAAGAATCGAGGCGACCAGTTTACCAGCAACGAACACCTGTTGCTGGTCATTGCTCGCCTCGACGATACCTTTGCCGGAAGTCTGCTCGCCGATGCCGGCGCCGACCCCGAAGATATTGCCGACGCCATCGACAGCGCCCGCGACGGCGAAAAAATCACCTCCCCCGACGACGACAGCGACGACGAGTCCGATATCCTCGCCCAGTACTCCGAGGATATCACGGCGCTGGCCGCCGCCGACGAGCTCGATCCGGTCATCGGCCGCGACACCCAGATTCGCCGACTGACCCAGGTGTTGACGCGGCGCACCAAGAAAAACCCGGTGCTGCTGGGCGAACCCGGCGTAGGCCGCACCTCGATTGTCCATGCCCTGGCCAAGAGACTGGTCGATGACGATGTGCCAAAGCGCCTGCTCGGCAAGCGACTCCTGCGCCTCGATCTTGGCGCCCTGGTCGCCGGCACCAGCCTGCGCGGCCAATTCGAAGAACGCATCAAGAGCGTCATCCAGCAGGTCGCCGACAGCGACGGAGAAATCCTGCTATTTATCCCCGACCTACACCGGATGGTCGGCGCCGGCGGTGGCGACAGCTCCGATGCCTCGGCGCTGATCAGCCCCGCACTGGCCCGCGGCGAGATCAGCTGCATCGGCACCAGCACCGTCGACGACTACCGCCAGAACATCGAAAACGACCCCGCTCTGGAGCGGCGCTTCCAGTCGATCCACGTCGAGGAAGTCGATGTCGACAAGTGCATCTCGATATTGCGCGGCATCAAGCAGGGCTTTGAGATCCACCACGGCGTCCAGATCGCCGACAGCGCTTTGGTGGCCGCCGCCGAGATGACCGACCGCTACGTCCAGGACCGCAATCTGCCGGACAAGGCCATCGACGCCATCGACGAGGCTGCGAGCCGTCTGCGCGTCGAGATCGACTCCAAGCCGACCCAGCTCGACGCCGTCGAGCGCCGCCTCCACAACCTGGAGCGCGAACGCCAGGCCCTGGCCGAAGCCAAGGACCCGGAGACCGTTCAGGCCCGCGAAGACCTGGAAGACGATATCGAGGAACTTCGCGGCGAAGCCGAACGGCTCCGCGAGTTGTGGGAGGCCGAAAAGGACGTCCTCGACGAAATCACGCACTACAAAGAGGAATTGGAGGCCACCCAAAAAGAGATCGACGAGGCCCAGCGGGACGGAGAGCTCGGTCGCGCCGCCGAAATCCGCTACAGCGTACTTCCCCAGATCGAAAAGAAGGTCGAGGCCGCTCAACAGCAACTCGACGAACTGCACGCCGACGAGCGCCTGCTCAAGGAATACGTCGACGATAACGACGTCGGCGCCGTCATCGCCGACTGGACGGGCATTCCCGTCAGCAAGATGCTGGAGTCGGAGCGCGAAAAACTGCTCAATATGCCGGAGCGCCTCAAGCAACGAGTCGTCGGTCAAGACGACGCCATCGACACCATCACCAGCGCCATCTGGCGCTCCCGGGCCGGTCTCCGCGACCCGGATCGACCGATCGGCAACTTCATGTTCGTCGGCCCCACCGGGGTCGGGAAAACGGAGCTAGCAAAGGCCCTGTCAGAATTTCTCTTCGACAGCGAAGACGCTCTTATCCGCATCGATATGTCGGAGTATATGGAGCAGGCCAAGGTCAATACCCTCATCGGCTCCGCCCGCGGTTACGTCGGAAGCGAAAAGGGTGGGATTTTGACCGAAGCCGTTCGCCTCCATCCCTATAGCGTCGTCCTCTTTGACGAAGCCGAAAAAGCCCACCCCGACGTCTTTAATCTGCTGTTGCAACTGATGGACGAGGGTCGTCTGACCGACAGCCAGGGCCGGGAGGTCGACTTTACGAATACACTGGTCATTTTGACCTCCAATGTCGGAAGCCGGCGCATCATGGACCTCAGCGGCAATGCCAGCAACGAAGAGATGAGCGAGGAGGTCCACGACATCCTGCGCGACCACTTTCGACCCGAGTTTCTCAACCGCCTCGACGATCCCATCGTCTTTAATGCCCTGGACAAGGACTCGATTCGAAAAATTGTGGACATCCAAAAACGCTCGCTCCGAAGTCTTCTTCGCGAGCAGCGCATGACCATCGACATCACCGACGATGCCAAGGACTTTCTGGCCGACGCCGGCTATGAGCCGGAATACGGCGCCCGTCCCCTCCAGCGCGCCATCGGCAACCACATCCAGGACCCGCTGGCCGTCGAAATTCTGGAGGGTCGATTCGAGGCCGGTGACCACGTCATTGTCGACGTCGCCGATGACGATAAGTCATTGACCTTCGAGAAGGGCGACCCGCAAGCGGAGCGCCCCGAGGGCGAAGAGGCCGCCGAGTAACGGCGCCAATTTCGGGGGGCGAATACCGCCGGGAGCGACTCGAATGCAGGGACCGATTCTGATACGGTCGTCGGTGGATTTCTACCACAACTGTCCGCATCCCGGTGCCCACCGATGTTCTCTGTGTGTATTGCTATAGTCCCTGTTGTCGCCGATGCCGCCCTGACCGTCGGCTCCCTTCTGTGTCTGGTGCCCACCGGACTCTTCGCGCTGTTGATGCTGTACGGCGGATACGAACGCCTCAAAAAGAAGCGCCTCGTAGAAAACGTTCCCACCTCCAAAATTTCGGGGATCACCCTGGGCCTCAATGAAATCAAGGGAACCGCCGTCGGCGACCCGCCGCTAAAGGCGCCACTGACGGGCGAGGATGCAGTATTCTACATGTACCGCATCCAGGAGTACGACAAACACGGCGACCGTCGCACCGACAGTGAATGGTCGGCCGATGGCGAAAGCGCAAAGCGCAGCATCTTCGACGTCATGCATTTCAAAGACCCCGACGATGCCGGCGCCGACGAAAACTGGGCGACCATCGACGAGGGCAAAAAGCACCAGCCCTTTGTACTGGAGGACGACACCGGACAGATCCGGGTTCGGCCGACGACCACCTCGCTATTCGACTCCGACAACGACCGGCTTTCGCTGGATCTGATGCAATTCCTCGGCGATCCGGTCCTGGACTACACCTGCGGGCCCGACGATCCGAGGTTCTTCGAACTCGGCCCCGGTCAGCCCGGAGATCGCAGCTCGGGCAAACGCCGCTTTCGAGAGTGGATCGTCCCCCACGGAGGTGAGGTCTATGTCATGGGGCCGGTGCAGCTGCGCGACGACGTCGTGGCCCCGGAAGTCGCCGCCGATGCCGACACCGCCGATATCGACCATCAATTCTTCCTGTCGACCCAAAGCGAGCGCAACCTGGGGCGCCGCTATTTTCGACAATCGGCCAACAATTACGGCTGCGCACTGGGATTGGTCATCGCCAGCTTCTGGATCTACACCGTCGTCGCCACCATCGGCGGCTGGGACTCCATTGTGGCCCCCAATATCCTTGTCGCCTCCGGGGTCGCCTTTGCCACCTGGCTGTCGGCCATCGGCGTCCTGTATCTCAAGACGATCTACGATGGACTCGTCGAACTCCGCAATCGCGAGCGGCGAGCCTGGGCGATGCTCGATGTGGAACTGAAACGACGCCGCGATCTGATTCCGAAGCTCGTCGACATCGTCAAGGCCACAGCCGGCCACGAACAACAACTTCAGCAGGCGGCGACCCGGGCTCGCTCCACCGACACCTCCTTCGATACTGCCGACACGGCATCCGCCGCACAGGCCATCGACACCCAGACCGAGGCGTTACAGGACATCTTCGCCCTCGCCGAGGACTATCCCGACGTGGCCACGGCACCGCATTTCGAACAACTGATGGACGAATTGTCGAATTGCGAACAAAAGATCGCGCTCGCCCGCCGCTTCTACAACTGCTCGGTCGAGCGCCTCAACAATCGCATCGAGACCGTTCCCGACATGTTCATCGCTCCCATCGCCAAGGCGAAAAAGGCCGATTTTCTCGACTACTCGACCTTTGAGTCCGGCCCTGCAAACGTCGAATTCGACAACGCTCCCCAACACCCCGCAGGAGACAGAGCATATCACTCCACGAAAATGAACTGATGCGTTACACTACCTCCTCCCATACAACTTTTTATGATCGCAGTAGTGGCCAACGATGATTGATATTTGCGCCGTCATTTCCGTTGCCGATGTCCTTTCCGCACTGCCCGTTATCGCCGAAGGCTCGACGGTCGGCGTCTACGCCGTGCTCGCCATGTTCGGCGCCATCGGCCTGTTGTTGATGTACGGCGGCTATAGTGAGTTGCGCAAAAAACGCCAGGTCGAAAATGTTCCGACCTCCAAGGCCGCCGGCGTCACCATCGGACTCAACGAGCTTACCGGCAGCGCCGTAACCGACGCCCCCCTCGTCGCCCCGGTGAGCAACAGGGAGTGCATCTTCTATACCTACCAGGTCCTGGAGCACCGGAAAAAAGAGAACTCCAAGAAGAACTCGTCACTCGATATGGGGCGAATGCACAACCACGCCTCCGTGCAAAGCGAAGCCAATAATAGTCAGAATTGGCACGTCATCGACAAGGGCATCGAGCACTGCGACTTTCAGCTCCGAGACGAGACCGGCAGCATCCAGGTTCGGCCGACGAGCAAGGAATTGATGGGTCGTGACATCAATCTGGTCCAGTACTTTCCGGACTTGAGCGTCGACGAAAAATGCGCTCCCGGCGATCCGATGTACGACGCCGTCAACAGCTCCGGTAGCAAGGGCCGCAAACGCCACCTCCAGGAGTGGATCATCCCCCATGGTGCCGAGACCTATGTCATGGGCCCGGTTCAGCTTCGCGATGATATCCTCGAATTGGAGGTCGCCGCCGATCCCGATCTGGTCGGCATCGACCATCACTTCGTTATCGCCCCCGGCGACGAGCAGTCGATCTCGTCGACGTACTTCTGGAAATCCGTCGGCAATTACTTCGGCGGGCTCTTACTGGGTGCGATCGCTGTGGGCGGAGCCGTCGTCCACGCCGGACAGGACGACCTGGCCGCCGCGTTCACCGAACATCTACCGATCGCCCTCGGTGTCGTCGCCGCCCTGTGGTTGGCGTCTATTGTCGCCCTGTATTTCAAGACCGTCTACGACGGGCTGGTGGAGGTCAAAAATCGCGAACAGCGAGCGTGGTCGATGCTCGATGTCGAATTCAAGCGGCGCCACGAGCTGATCCCGAAACTCGCCGAAATTTGCAAATCCATCGCCGGCCACGAACAACAACTTCAGGAAGCGACGGCCCGGGCCCGCTCTGCGCCGTCGGCCGTCGACGGCGCCGCTCCCGACCAGGCAGCCCAGGCGATTGACCGTCAAACGGAGGCCCTCAGCGGTATCTTTGCGCTCGCCGAGGACTATCCGGAAATTACGACGGACCAGCACTTTCAGACACTGATGGAGGAATTGTCGACGTGTGAACAAAAGATCGCGCTGGCCCGCCAGTTCTACAACTCCAGTGTGGAACGGCTCAATACGCGGGTTCGCAGCATTCCCGATATCGTTGTCGCTCCGCTGGCCGGCGCCAACAAGGAGGATTTCCTCCAATTCTCGGCTTTCGAGAGTAAACCGCAGAGTGGCGAAGGAAGGTCAAAACCTTCGTGAACCGCAAAGGGGCAAAGGGGCCGAAGGAAGGTCAAAACCTTCGTGAACCGCAAAGGGGCAAAGGGGCCGTAGGAAGGTCAAAACCTTCGTGAACCGCAAAGGGGCAAAGGGGCCGTAGGAAGGTCAAAACCTTCGTGAACCGCAAAGGGGCAAAGGGGCCGTAGGAAGGTC
>CAYUPT010000217.1:0-1877 GCA_964446725.1 uncultured Bradymonadales bacterium
CGTCTTGGCCGTCGGTGATTTCAGTGGAGGTCCCGTCGGGACAGTCCAGTGTGGTCGTGTCTCCATCGTCGGAAATGGTACAGGGCTCGGCAGTGGCGGCGTCATCTCCGACGACGCAGCCGGCAGTGGCCAGTAGGCCCGCAGTCAGAAGGACGGTGGTAAGTAACGAAAAATAGCGAAATTGTCTCATTGGTTTGTGCCCCATATTGGAGGGTTGGAGTGGTCGATAGATAGCATTTCAATCCACGGGAAGTCATTAGCGCACAGGTGGTGGCACGACAAGCCATCGAGGCCTGGAGTCTTTGGGGCGCAGTGTCGCTTCACTGGAAGTGGGGCGGGCCGTGTGCATCTTCGATGGTAGTAGACGGTCTGCGATGACACCGGGGGAGCGATGAGATGTCAGATGAAGTGGACGGCGGCGATTGTGGCTGCGGCGACGGTACTGGTGGCGACGGCCGTCGTCGTCGCCGATACGCCGCAGCCTGTGGCGGATGTGATTCACGGCGACCGGATCGATGCCCGAGTCGCCGATAGCGGAGAAGTCCGGGTCACGTCACTCAAGGAGGGCAAGTGGGCTCATCTCGGCGAATTCAGCCTGCAGCCCGGAGCGCAGTACGCGCCGGCGACGCGCACCGAGGAGGAATACCTGTACGTATTGCGCGGAAGCGCCGTCCTGGCGGTCGGTGAGCAGCGCTATTTGGTGGGGCCGCGGATGGGCGTCTATCTACCCGGGGGCGCAGAGGTGACCTGGAGCAACGGCCCCGAAGAATTGGTGGCCGTCCAGTTATTTGCCGGTCCATCGCCGGGCGGCGTTCACGACGACTGGGGCGTCGATGATGACCAGGTTCAGTGGCCGAGGCCGCGCATCCGACCGCGGCCTGAGCCGTCGGAGTTATCTCATCACACGGTGAGATTTGGCGAGGCACTGCCCGGACCTAGCTTTGAATACCAGCACGAGTAACAGGTTACCTCCCTTCTTCGGTTTGGAGTCTGGTATGCAGTCGTTTTCGACGCGACTACACGGGGTGTTTGACTATCTATACGGTGCGCTTTTGGTGGCGCTGCCCTGGATGTTCGGTTACACCGAATTCGGCGGCCCCGCAGTCTGGGTTCCCATCGGTCTCGGCGTCGGTGTTATCGCCTACAGCCTGATGACGGACTACGAGATGGGCGTCGTGCGGCGCCTCGATATGCGGAGTCACCTGTGGCTCGACGCCATGGTCGGTGCCACATTGGTACTATCGACGCTGTTTTTCGGGTTTTATAGCTACACGTTCTGGGTCCCCTACATTATCGCCGGTGCCGCAGGAATTATCGCCGCTTTGGTCACCGACCGACAGTCGTATCGCCAGCCGATACACGTCGAGCGCGTGTAAAGCAACAGCGGGACGGTCGCCGGGAAGTTCAGGCCTGAGCACCTCAGGCCTCAGAGGACTGCGACGACGGCGGAAATTTCAGTTCAAATGTGGTGCCTTCGCCGGGAGTGGACTCCACATCAATGGTTCCGTTCATCCCCTCCACCAGGCTTTTGCAGATTGAGAGCCCGAGTCCCGTTCCCTCACTGACGGGCTTGGTCGTAAAGAAGGGGGCGAAGATCTGGTCGCGGAGATTGGGTGGAATCCCCTCACCGGAATCGAATATCTCGATGACGGCCCAACCGCTGTCATCGGTATAGCTGGCGATGCAAATTTCGTGCTCGTCGCGCTCACAGGATTGGACGGCATCTGTGGCGTTGGAGAGTAAATTCAACAAAATCTGGTCGAAGCTCTGGCGGGTACCGTCGATTGGCGGGACGTTGCGGTAATCCTCGACGAGGCGGGCGACGCCCTTGATTTGCGGATCGGCGACACGGGTCGTCGATTACATGCGGTCCTTGA
>CAYUPT010000217.1:1887-6744 GCA_964446725.1 uncultured Bradymonadales bacterium
AGGGGATGGAGCTCTTCGTCGGAGAGTTCCGAAAAATTCGCCAATCCTTCGGTGACGTTCTGGACTCGTTCGGCACCGCGGATGGCCGCCTCAAGAGCATCGCGGCGGTCGGCGACGGGCTCATCGGGGGAGTCGAGTGTCTCCATGAGGTAGTCGAGGTTGGTCAAGACGTAGGTCAACGGATTGTTGATTTCATGGACGATGCCTCCCGCCAGAGTTCCCAGTGACACCAGGTGGTGGGCGACATCGAGGCGCTCCTCCAGACGTTGCTGGCGCGTGATATCCCGGATCAGACCGACGATGTATTGATTGCCGTTGGAACCGGCGATCCCGGTCTGGTGGGTCTGGATCACGTAGCGATTACCCTCCGAATCGGTAAATTCCTCGCGGTTGATGTCCGTCGTGTCCGCATTGAGGACGGCGTCATCGCGCTCCCAGAAGACAGCGGCTTCGGTGTCCGGAAAGAAGTCGAAATCCGATTTCCGGAGCAACTGATCGCGGTCGTAGCCCATAAATTCGCAGTAGGCGTCGTTGAGCAACACCCAGCGGTGTTGTTCGTCTTTAAGGAACATCGGATCCGGGATGGCGTCGATGACCTCTTGGAGCAATGGAGTATCGATGCCGTCGGTCGGTGGTGATGCGTCGGAGGATGCCGTGCGTTCGGCGGCCCGGCTCATCAGGGCCGCCATCAGGGCCGGAAGGCGGCGTCGGTGCGAAGGGGGAAGGGCGTCGGCGGAGGCTGCGAGCGCAGAATGAAGGTCCGCGACTGCTTCGGAGGTGGCTCCAGTCTCGCTCACAATGTCGTCGGCGGCGTCCGGTAATTCCAATTCGTCGGCCAGAATCCGGGCAATATCGTTTGCCAGATCGACGATGGACTCGTCGGCGATATCGACGAACTTCCGGAGAGCATCGGCGATACCGTCGCGCACATCGCGCCGCGATTCAGGAGTGGGGGCCATGAGCAATTCCAGAGTACGTGCGACAGGCCGCGAGGTCTCCGCAGCGGGCCGCGACATTCCAAGTTTCGACAGTGGAAGAATCCCGAAACGACCTAACTAACGATAAGGCATTCAGCAATGAGTCAACAGTGTCCGGTGCCAGGACCGATGGGTACGCTGGATGAATATGTGGTGGTGGGCGGCCTTCCGGTACATCCATACATCGATATTCGGCTGCGGTTTCCGCCGGGCCAACGTCGAGCACCGCGTAGTCCGGCCGGTGGTCTCTTCCGGTTGATGGCGAGGCGCCATCGAGGTTGGCCATTGAGTATCGCCGGTTGAATTTGGTCACCAACAACAGGTGCTCAACTTTGGCGGTGCGACGACAGTGCTACAACGGGTTCCAAATCGGTGAGGCTTAATATGGACGACGGGAATCGGGAAATTTTGCTGACCGGGGCGACGGGCTTTGTGGGGCGGTCTCTGTATCCGTCGCTCGCCGCAGCAGGCTATCGCGTCCGCTGTGCCAGTAGGACGCCGCACCGAGCCCGAAAGCATTGGCCGGACCGCCACTGGGTGGAGATGGATGTCGACGATCCGGCTAGCGTGCGGCGGGCACTCGATGGCTGTCAGGGGGCGTTCTATCTGGTTCACCAAATGGCCGACTCATCGACCTACGAGGAAGAGGAGGCGAAGGCGGCGATGACCTTTGTGGATTCGGCGACCACTCTGGGGGTGGAGCGAATCGTCTACCTCGGCGGACTCAAGCCCAGCGGAGAGCCCAAGCGCCATTTGCGCAGTCGCCTGGTGACGGGAGCGATTTTGCGAAGCGCCGAGGTTTCGACGGTCGAATTGCGGGCCTCGATGGTCATCGGCTACGGCAGTACGAGTTGGCAAATCGTTCGCGATATCGCCCGGCGATTGCCGCTGATGCTCTGTCCGCGATGGCTGCGCAACAAGACCGAACCGGTGGCCATCGATGATGCCGTCGTGGCGTTGATGGCGGCCCTGGAACTCGACGTTCGGGGCAGTCAGTGGTTTGCCATCCCGGGGCCGGAGGCGCTGACATTTCAGGAGTGCATCGAACGAGCGGCCCGGGCGATGGGGCGCAATCCGGTGATGATCGATATCCCGGTATTGTCGCCGCGAATATCGAGTTATTGGCTGCGGGTGGTGACGGGCGCCAACTATCACGTCGCCCGGGCGCTCGCCGAAGGACTCAAGGACGACCTGCTCGCCGACAGCGACGAATACTGGGACCTGATCGGCCATCACCAGCGGATTGGATACAACCAGGCGGTGCACAATGCACTTCGCGCCGAAAACGAGCCGGGCTGGCGGCGGCGATCCGATGAGCGTCGCCGACAGAGCCGGGGGGACCGTCGACATCGCCCCTGACCGGGATTTGGTGTGCTTGAAACGGTGGCCCGGAAGTGGGAAAGTCTCCGTCGCGAAAAGCCGCGACAACTGCCCAGGCCGACCGGAGATCCCCCAATGAACGCCTATGAACAACTGGAAGAACACTTCGAACAGGTCAGTCGACTCGGCGAAGTTCTGGCCGTGCTGCGCTGGGATAATGCGGCGATGATGCCGTCCGGTGGCGCCGAGGCGCGCTCCGAACAGGTGGCCATGCTCCAGGGGATGCGCCATGAATTGCTGACCGAGCCCGCCGTATCGGACCTTCTCGACAGTGCCGAAGAAAAGGCCGATAAACTCGGCGACTGGCAGCGGGCCAATCTTCGGGAGATGCGGCGCAACTGGCTGCATGCCAACTGCGTGCCGCCTCGACTGGTTCGACAACTCAGCCGCAAGGGCTCGAAGTGCGAAACGGTCTGGCGAAGCGCCCGTGCCGACGACGACTTCCAGCGGCTCGAGCCCCATCTCCAGGAGGTACTCGATCTGGTCCGTGAAGTGGCCTCCATCAAGAGCGATGCCTTTGATACGACTCCCTACGACGCGCTTCTCGACCGCTACGAGCCGGGGATCTCGTCGGAGCAAATCGATGCGATTTTCGAGGATCTGGCGGCCTTTTTGCCCGGTTTCCTCGAAGAAGTGCTGGAGCATCAACGGCGGCGTCCCGAGGTGATCCGGCCCGAAGGCCCTTTCGAGCAGGCTCGGCAAAAACAGCTCGCCGAGGACATGATGGCGGCCCTGGGATTTGATTTTGACCACGGCCGGCTCGATTCGAGTCATCACCCCTTTTGCGGGGGGTACCCGGAAGACGTTCGGCTGACGACGTTTTACAACGAGGACAATTTTTTGCGGGCCACGATGGCCGTCCTCCACGAGACGGGACACGCGTTGTACAGCCGGGGGCTGCCGGCGGACTGGCGCGGACAGCCGGTCGGCAAGGCCCGGGGGATGGCAGTCCACGAAAGTCAGTCGCTTTTTGTAGAGATGCAAATCGGGCGAAGCGAGGCGTTTTCGCAATGGGCGGCCCCGCTGTACCGAGACGCCTTTGACGGCGAGGGCGATGCCTGGTCGGCGGATAATCTGTACCGGCTCAATACGACAGTCGAGCGAAGTCTGATTCGCGTCGATGCCGATGAAGTCACCTATCCGGCCCATGTCATTTTGCGCTATCGCCTCGAAAAGGCGATGATCGGTGGCGAATTGGACGTACAAGATCTTCCACAGGCCTGGAATGAAGGCATGGAGGAATTGGTCGGCGTCGTCCCCGACAGTCACCGAGATGGCTGCATGCAGGATATTCACTGGATGGACGGAACCTTTGGGTACTTCCCGACCTACACGCTGGGAGCGCTGATTGCGGCCCAGCTCTACGATTCCGCCATCGAGGCCGTCGGCGATGTCGACGACGCCATTGCAAACGGCGAGTTCTCGCCGCTACTCGACTGGCTCGGCGAACATATTCACTCCGTCGGGTGTCGTTTGGAGACCGACGATCTCTTACACGAGGCGACGGGTCATCAACTCGACGCCAGTCACTTCAAAAATCACCTTCGAGAGCGGTATCTGGGTCGTGAGTAACGTCGACGAGAATGCAGTACGTGAGGGCGCTAAACCCGGGCGAAAGCAACGCCGGACTCAGGGGATAGAAATTGTAGAGCGCGTCGTCCGGCGCGAGGTCGGGCGCCTCCGCACGCGGGGACGGCAGTTGCTGGCGCTACTCGACGAGAAGCTCGAGCGCTACCCATCTGCACAGGCGTTGGTATCCGATGTGGACGTTGTCGCTCGGGCCCATCGCCGGGCAGCACGTGCGTTGCTCGAGAAGCACTGGAGCCCCGACCTTCGAGCCGTGGCCCAGCAACTGGACGAACAATATTCGTCGGGTGGACAGGACGGGGCGATGCGACTTCGCTGGGACCGTGAATACGGTGTATTTTGCACCGATGTCGACGGTCCACTGTGGCGCGTCCGCCAGGAGGGGGCCTGTATCGATGTCATGTCCGGTGTGGAAGATGTCGTCGAGATTTCGGAGACCACAGGTGACCACGGCGAAGGGGTGACATACCCGATTATCTTCACCCACGAGATCGAGAATAACCACGAGGCTGTAGCTCAAAGCATTGGCTGGGCCCTTCTTGTGGCAGCGGCGGCGTCGAAGTTCGATGAGTCGGGCTGGGCGGACTCCGTCTCCATCGAGCGCGCTTCGAAGACCTCGGTGCTAAAGGCGGGAATGGAGTCGTTTCTGGAGTCCATTCCGCCGGCCACGGACTTCGGTTTTCGGGGGCGCGGCGATTTGTTTCGGCGTCTCAAGGATTTTGATCAGACCGACCCGCGGGCGCACTGGACTCGATGGATGGTTCGGCGTCAGCGCGCACCACGGGAACTGCGCGTGATGCGAGAACAGGGCGGGGCGCGATTGCGCATCGAAATTCGGCGACCGCTGCGCCGACTGCGGATCGTCGAGCAACCCCGTTCGACGGTGGTTCGCAAGCGACATCAGGTCTTTGTC
>CAYUPT010000218.1:0-6733 GCA_964446725.1 uncultured Bradymonadales bacterium
GAGAAACCCCGACCGTCGCTAGCGGCGCCCGCAAAGCAGGCAAAGGAAGGTCAAAGGAGAGGCAAAAAACGGCATGATGTTCTGTGATAGCCCCAGGCGACCCGAGCCTTCGAGGGAGCCCGGGGGCATAGCGTCGGAGCAACCCCGACCGTCGCTAGCGGCGTCCATCGTTTCCCCGGTCAACCGTTGCGCAACCGTATCCGTCGCTGAAATGAGACTGCTGGCGACCCCTCCGACTTCGGTCGCTACGGCTCCCTCATCCACCTCCCCGCGAAGCGGCGGAGGAGCGAAACGGCGCTATGCTATCGCTCAGCCGTCGACCGATGCACTCTCATCGGAGCGATTGCGCAATTTCTCGAGTTGCTGGGCGTGGAGGCAGGTGAAGACGGCGAGGTTGACGATGGAGTTGACCGAGCAGGCCATCTCGAGGACGTTGGCCGGTCGGCGCATGCCCAGCAGCATGGGGCCGAGGATATCGGCGCCGCTGAACTGGTCGAGCATCTTGTAGCCGATATTGCCGGAGTTGAGGTCGGGGAAGATGAAGACGTTGGCCTCGGATTTGAGCGTCGAAAATTCGAATTGCTCGCGGCGCAATTCGGGGTCGGCGGCGACTTCGACCTGCATTTCGCCGTCGACGTTGAGGTCGGGGCGCCGCTCCTTGATGATCTCGGTGGCCTGGGCGACGCGTTCGGCTTGGGGGCGTCGGCTGGTGCCGAAATTGGAGTAACTGAGCATGGCGACGTTGGGCTCGAAATCGAACATTCGGGCCACATCGGCGGTGGCAATGGCGATTTCGGCCAGGGTCTCGGCATCGGGCTCGATATTGACGGTGGTATCGGCAAATAGCATCGGCCCGCGGCGAGTGACGACCAGGTGCATGCCGGCGGCCCGGGAGACCCGGTTTTGGACGCCGATGATCTGCAGGGCCGGCGTCAGTGATTCGCGGTAGGGCTTGGTGAGGCCGGAGACGATACCGTCGGCGCAGCCCTCGTTGACCATCAGCATGCCGAAGACTTCGCGGTGTCGAAGATGGCTGTGGGCATCGGCGCGGGTCACTCCCTTGCGCTGGCGCATTTTGTAGTAGATCTCGACCATCTCGTCGAAATACGGGGCCTTGACGTGATCGAGAAGCTCCATGCCCTCCAGTGATATGTCGAGCGTGTCGGCCCGCTTTTCGATCTCCCCGCTTCGGCCCATTAAAATCGGGGTGGCAATTTCTTCGTCTACGAGAATCTGGGCGGCCTTGAGGATTTTATCTTCCGTGCCCTCCGGAAAGACGATGCGCTGTCGATTCTGTTTGGCGATATTGATCAGGCGTCGGATCAGGCCCTTGGAGACGCCCTGGAGGCGCTCGAGTCGCTCGCGATAGGGCTCGAGTTCGACGTCCTGGCGGGCAACCCCTTCGTCCATGGCGGCTTTGGCGACGGCCGGGGCGACGCGAAGAAGTACGCGGGGATCGAAGGGCTTGGGGATGATGTAATCTGGGCCAAAGGCGATATGGCTCTTGTCGTAGGCTTCGGCGACGACTTCCGGCACATCTTCTCGGGCCAGCGACGCCAGCGCCTCGCAGGCGGCGCGCTTCATGGCTTCCGTAATCTTTCGGGCCGCCACATCCAGGGCTCCGCGAAAGATAAAGGGAAATCCGAGGACGTTGTTGACCTGGTTGGGATAGTCACTTCGGCCGGTTGCCATAATGGCGTCGTCGCGGACCTCCATAACCTCCGGGTAGGGAATTTCCGGATCCGGATTGGCCAGTGCAAAGATGATCGGTCGGTCGGCCATGGAGGCCACCATCTTCTGGGAGACGATGCCGCCTGCTGCCAGGCCGACAAAGACGTCGGCGCCGTCCATGGCCTCTGCCAGCGTTCGCTTGTCGGTATCGCGGGCAAAACACTCCATATAGCGGTTCATCATGCCCTCGGTCCGGCCCTGGTAGACGACGCCGTCGATGTCGGACATCATGATATTTTCGCGGCGCACACCCAATGTCTCGTATAGGCGGGCACAGGCGATGGCGCCGGCGCCGGCACCGGCGAAGACGACCTCGACGTCGTCGACGGCCTTGTCCTGTAGCTTCAGGCCGTTGAGTAGCGCGGCGCCGGTGATGATGGCCGTGCCGTGCTGGTCGTCGTGGAACACCGGAATATCCATGGCCTCGCGAAGCCGTTCTTCGATCTCAAAGCAGTGAGGAGCGGCGATATCTTCGAGGTTGATGCCGCCGAAGGTCGGCTCCAGGGCTTTGACGCAGTCGATAAACGAATCCGGATCGGTGGCGTCGAGTTCGAGGTCAAAGGCATCGAGATCGGCCAGGGATTTAAAGAGCACCGATTTGCCCTCCATGACCGGTTTGGAGGCCAGTGGTCCGATGTCACCGAGTCCCAGTGTGGCGGTGCCGTTGGAGACGACGCCCACCAGATTCTGGCGATTGGTGTAGCGGGAGGCGGCCCCGGGGTCGGCGTCGATTTCGCGGCAGGGTTCTGCGACGCCGGGAGTGTAGGCCAGCGACAGGTCGCGCTGACTCGAAAGCGGCTTGGTGGGAACGACCTCCAATTTTCCGGGGCGCGGAAATTCGTGGTACTCGAGTGCGGCTTTTCGGCGCGAGGACTGCTTGTCGTCGGAACTCATCGGTGGGCCATGTGCAAGAGACAGCGTAAACCGCAGAAATTACAGGTCAAAAGAGGGAGGCAACGACGGCGTCATGATGGTCGAACTCAGGAACTGTGGCGCTGCAGCGCTTCCTGGAGTTCCTGTCTGGATTCGTTGACTTCCGCCAGCGGCAACCCCCGCTTCTGGAGGAATCGCCGACGGCGTTGGCTCAACGAATCGTAGAACTCAATGCCGCGCTCGATGAGTTCGACGGGATCGTCGCGAAGTTCGATGGCGTGAAATAACATATCTTCAGCGCGGTCCAATAACTCGTGGTCGGCGTAGTAGTCAAAGAGCAACTCGTAGCTGTCGGCGATTTCGTCGCGGCGAAGGCCGAGGGCAGCGACGTCGCGCATCATCAGCTGATGGAGATGGTTGGCGACGTAGCGGTCCTCGTCGTCGAAGTGAAACGACAGGGTTTCGCGAAAGGCCTGACAGGCCAGGCGGGTGCTGTGGGCCGCAAGGTCGTCTTGCTGGAGTCGATGCAACAGGACTGCGCGAACGGCGAAAAGCCGGCCGACCCGTGCCTTGAGCCGGTGGTCCAGGGGTTCGATATCGGTGGCGTTGAGCAGCGGAAGCAGGTCGCGCTTGGTGCGCAGTACGTCGGCGAGCGTCCGCTCGACGATCGACAGGGCGATATGATCGTCTTCGTGTTCGTGTTCGTCGCCGGGCACGCTCTCGTAGGCCGACTCCAGGTCGTTGAGTGCCTTTTCGAGATGTTTATTCTGGATGATCATCTGCCCATTCGGCGGCCAAAAACAGGGGAAACGCAGTCGATTGTGGGGCGACCGTATCAGACGAGTTCGAATCGGGACAATCCCGACGCGGGATGTTTTAAAGAGCACTCACCACCCGGCCGTCAGTGCGCATCAGCGCTTCCGAAATAGCGGCGATCGTCGGTGCTGTGTCGGACCCGGTTCGCCGCGCACCGAGCCTCTGTTGCGTAGAGCGGGCCCGGCGTTTCGGGAGGTGACGGGCAGTGGACGTAGCGGCGGGCTCTCAGGCATCGCGGTCGGAGTAGCCGACGAGCTGGTCGGCGATCTCCTGGGCGGTCAATTCGTCATCTTCCATCAACTCCAGGGCGTCGGCGTTGGAGACGGTCAATTCGATGGCTTCGATCATCTGTTCCAGCTCGCGTCGTGGGGTCTCTCCGCGATCGATTTCTTCGATCATCAGCGTCAGTTCTTCGCGATCGACTTTTCGGGCCATGAGTTCCTCCACAGAGCAGTTGGCGAATTGGGGCGTGGCTACAAGTTGTAATCACCGCTACTCGGTACTCAATCGCTGTTCGAGGGCCCGATCCATGCAGTCCATATAGCCGCGGCGGTCGTAGTGCAGCGACGGGCCGTCGTCGTCATCTGTGGAGGAGACCATTTCGACATGGTCTTCGAAACACCGGCGATGATCGGTGCCGATGACGGTGGCGCAGAATTCGTCGTCGTACTCCGCGTCGCAGTGAATAAAGAAGAATCCGGCGAAGGTGGCGGCCTCTTCCGGATCGAACTCCGGGGTCTGGTAAAAATTGACCCACGACCAGGCGCTGACGCCGGCGATGATGATGACGACCAGGGCGATCACAACGATTTTAGAGCGGTCCATAGCGGGATCCGAAAACGAAAAGAGGGAGCCGAGAGCCCAACGCCGAAAGGCGGTCGTTGAATCTCGGCGGGTGACGTGGCATCATGGGGTTGTTCAGACAATTTTATTAGCGAGCGTAGCATCGGTCCCGGCCGGTCTTTCGACCGGGCGTCCGGCGTGTATCGACGGCCATACCGTCTCGAGCGCCGAGCCGATAAAAGGAATCCAAGTTTCGGCGATTGTACGGTCGCCGAACTCTCCGCGCCGTCGATGTCATGGCCGCCCCGTGGGTCATGGTACAGCCCGGAGGTCCTCTCGTGGCGTGGGGCCCGGGAGTCGTAGCAGTGAATGCACGGTCGGTTCTCCGATCATTGTCCGGCTTGTGCGGCGAAGCCGGAGCAGTTGAACACACATCGAGGAGTTGATGATGTCGAATAAAGTTGTGGGTACCGTCAAGTGGTTTAATGCCGACAAGGGTTACGGGTTTATCACGCAACCCGAAGGTGACGACGTATTCTGTCACTACAGTGCGATCGAAATGCCGGGGTTCAAGACCCTCAAAGAAGAACAGGAGGTGGAGTTCGAGGTCGAAGAGAGCCCCAAAGGACTTCTGGCGGTCAAGGTCACGCCCCTGGAGTGATGGTCAGCGTCCTCGACGGCCGGCGACGGTCGGAGCGGTCAGTCGAGGACTGCCGGCGACCGTGGAAGTCATGGTGTAGGTCGCAACTCGGTGATTGTCATTGGAAACCCCGTCGCTACAATGGGCGACGGGTTTTTCTTTTACAAGAGTTGGTCGATGGTCTGCACTTTCAAGACGTCCGTTGGATTTGTCCTCGCCGTGGCGGTATCGGTCGGATTGGGCTGCTCGGTATTTCCCACCGGCTCCGATGAGGAGCCATCCGATGATGTCGCGCCCCTTGAAGAGCGGGTCATTATCGTCGAGGGAACCCTCGATGGACCGGCCACCCAGGGCAACTGGGATGCTGCGATCAAAGAGCCGAACGTCGAGTGCGGTCTCGACGAGATTGCCCACGACGACCTCGATGATCAGCGCAGCGAACACGTTCCCCGACAGGGGTGGGAGCAGCCACAGGTCACCGACGGCGAGCGCTGCGGTGACGACTTCGAGACGCTCCTGTATCGGTTGACCAATTGTGAACGCCGGGCCCGGGGGCTCGAGCCGCTGCAATGCGATGAGCGCCTGGTGTGGGCCAGTCGTGCACACAGCAAGGATATGCGCGACCGCGACTACTTCGATCACCAGACCCCCGAGGGGCGGGCGGCCGGCGATCGAATGACCGATTTCGGCATTCAGTGGCGAATGTCCGCAGAAAATATTGCCATCGCCCCCACCATGGCCCTTGCTCACTCGGGATGGATGGAGTCCGAGGGGCATCGGCGCAATATTCTGAGGCCGCAGGCGGAATACATGGGGGCCGGTATCGTCAAGGCCGACGGTGGCTACGTGATGACCACCCTCTTTGCGGGGGGATATGACTGATCGCAGCAGCCGGTGCCATGGGACAAAAAAAATAACCGGGCCACCAGGGCCCGGCGAATTTCGCTCATGATGTACACTGACGAGGTGGGTCGTCAGTCCAGGGGAATGACGTTGACCGCCTGTAGTCCTTTGGGGCCTTCTTCGACTTCAAACTCCACGCGTTGATCATCATCCAGGGTCTTGTAACCGGGCATCTGAATGGCGCTGAAGTGACAAAAGACGTCCTCACCGTCGGGTTGGCTGATGAAGCCGTACCCCTTTTTTTCGCTAAACCATTTGACGTTTCCTTCGAAGCGTTCAGCCATGGTGTTTTCTCCTAAAACACAGCGGGATGGGGGTCGCGCTGTCCGGCGCGCATCCTCTGGGTGCGAACGCCGCGGACGGGGCGCGACGGGTTATGTAGTCGGCTGTGACGTTCGTCGACAGCTCATCGAGCAAACCGGCGGCGGTCTCAGGGCCGTATATCGTCGATGCAGTGCACTCTCCAGAGGCCGAAGCACTGCCTGAATAGCCGATGGTTGACACCGCCTCTACCAGCACCAAAAAGGCTAGCCAACAGCCGCTGAGAGTGCAAGGTGAGACGCCGCCTCCGGTCGTCGACAGACGGGGACTCACAAAAGCGGTGGTCAGACCCGGTATCGTCGCAATTTGTGGTCGCCCCGACGGGCCCGTATCATGGCCCGGCATTGTCGTAGCGAGTGTCGATCTCAGGGAGTAGTACCAACGTGAACAGTCAACGAATGATTCTGGCCGTCGGCCTGTGTACAGTCGCCGGGTTGTGGGGCTGCGTGGAGTCATCGATCAGCGGTGAGCCCAACAGCGACCGGGGACACCTATTTGTAGAACTCGACGAGGCGCTGGCCGTCGACTGGCAATCGGAGGTGCTGGTCAAGGGACCGGCCACCGGCGCCGAGCACTGCGACAATGAACGGGGGTGTTACCTGGATCATCACCCGCTGGAGATGCACGAGGTCGTTTCGTCGGATCCGGAGGTCGTCGAAGTCCTGG
>CAYUPT010000219.1:0-4975 GCA_964446725.1 uncultured Bradymonadales bacterium
GCCGACGTCCCCGACGACCTCCAGAAGAGGACCGTCGAGATCACGGGACCGACGGGGCGCAAAATGGTCATCAACGCCCTCAATTCCGGGGCCGATTGCTTTATGGCCGACTTCGAGGACGCCAATAGTCCGACCTGGCATAATGTCATCGACGGACAACAAAACCTGTACGACGCCATCCGTCGTCAGATCGATTTTCACGACGAGCAGCGCGGCAAGTCCTATGAGCTCGACGATCAGACGGCGACCCTGATGGTGCGGCCTCGCGGCTGGCACCTCGATGAAAAGCACATCACTGTCGACGGCGACGCCGTACCGGCCGGACTCGTCGATTTTGGGCTCTACTTCTTTCACAACGCCCGCGAACTCGTCGAGCGCGGCACCGGGCCCTATTTTTATCTGCCGAAGCTCGAGAATCATCGCGAAGCCCGACTGTGGAATGACGTATTCTTATATGCCCAGGATCGCCTCGACATCGAGCGCGGAACGATCAAAGCCACCGTCCTGCTCGAAACCATTGAGGCCGCCTTTGAGATGGAGGAGATCCTCTACGAGCTGCGCGACCACAGCGCCGGCTTCAATGCCGGTCGATGGGACTATATCTTCAGTGCCATCAAGACCTTTCGAAACCGCAATATGCCGGTCTTTCCCGACCGCGATCAGGTCACGATGACCGTGCCCTTTATGCGGGCCTATACCGATCGGCTCGTTCAGATCTGTCATCGCCGCGGCGCCCACGCCATCGGCGGGATGGCGGCCTTTATCCCCACCGGCGATCCGGAGACCAACGAAGTGGCCCTCGAGGAGGTCCGGCAGGATAAGCAGCGCGAGGCCAACGACGGGTTCGACGGCACCTGGGTGGCCCATCCGGGGCTCGTCGAGGTGGCGCAACAGCCCTTCGAACAACAACTCGGCGATCGCCCCCATCAAAAAGACCGGATGCGCGACGATGTCGATGTCTCCCAACAGGATCTGGTCGATTTCCAGATCGCCGATGGCTCGATCACCGAAGAGGGCATGCGCACCAATATCAATGTCGGGTTGCAGTACATCGAGTCCTGGCTCGGCGGTGTCGGGGCCGCGGCGATCTTCAACCTGATGGAAGATGCGGCGACCGCCGAAATCAGTCGCTCTCAGATTTGGCAGTGGCTGCATCGCGACGATGCGACCCTGGAGGACGGTCGCGATATTACACCGGAGTTATACGAGGAGTTGGTCGATGAGGAGCTCGATAATATTCGAGAACTCGTCGGCGCTCAGCGTTTTGAAGATGGGCAATTTGAGCGAGCCCGGCGGATTTTCGACCGGGTCGCGATGGACGATGACTTTCCGGAGTTCTTTACACTTGTCGCCTACGACGAGTTGCCCTGATGTGACGCAGTCGGTGGGGCGGTGTTGTGCCGTCGCATCGCTGCTGTTTGGGCCATCGCCGCCGAATTGAGCGATGGCGTTCCCAATTCCAATCACTGAGCCATCACGTCGTGCGGTGGTCTGCCTCTTTAGGATGTCGAGGCGGTGGCTCTCTGACTCGCGCACTGAGTGTCGTGAGCCATAATTTCTTGTCGAGATGAGACCACCATGCACCACGAATACCACAACGCATTCGAAAGCGCTGATTCACTCCAAAACCACTGGGATGAGCATCCTCGATGGAAGGGGATTCGCCGCCCCTACCAGGCCGAACGGGTCATGAAGTTGCGCGGCTCGATGCCGGTGCGGCATACCCGGGCGGAAGTCGGAACCCACAGATTGTGGGAGTTATTTGACGACGAGCCCTTCGTGCGCTGTCTCAGTGCGCTGACGGGAAGTCAGGCCATCCAGCAGGTCGATGCCGGGCTGGAATCGATCTATATCAGCGGCTGGCAGGTCGCCGGAGACGCCAATACGGCCGGCGAGGTCTATCCCGACCAGAGTCTATACCCCGCCGACTCCGGGCCGAAGCTCGTCGAACGGGTCAACCGGGCGCTGACCCGGGCCGATCAGATCGCCCATATCGAAGAGCGAGGCGATGAGACGAATTACTTCGCGCCGATTGTCGCCGATGCCGAGGCCGGGTTCGGGGGCAATCTCAATGCCTTTGAGCTCATGAAGGGCATGATCGAGGCCGGGGCGGCGGCCGTCCACTTCGAGGACCAGCTGTCATCGGCCAAAAAGTGCGGACATATGGGCGGCAAAGTGCTGGTGCCCACCGGTGAATTTGTCAACAAACTCGTCGCCGCTCGTCTGGCCGCCGATGTCCAGGGCGTCCCGTCGCTTATCGTCGCTCGCACCGACGCCGACGCCGCCAACTTGTTGACCAACGACCACGATCCGCTCGACCAGAAGTTCATCGACGACGGCCAGCGCACCTCCGAGGGCTTCTATCCCATCGAAGGGGGGATGGACTACGCCATCGAGCGGGCGCTGGAGTATGCGCCCTACGCCGATCTGCTGTGGTGTGAGACCTCGACGCCCGATCTCGACGAGGCGCAGCGCTTTGCGTCGGCGATCCACGACGAGTATCCCGACAAGTGGCTCGCCTACAACTGCTCGCCGTCGTTTAACTGGCGCAAGCATCTCGATGATCAAGAGATCGCCGAATTCCAGAATCGGCTCGGCGAGATGGGCTACGTCCTTCAATTCGTCACGCTGTCGGGGTGGCATTCGGTGAATGCCTCGATGTTCGAGCTCGCTCAGGAGTACAAGGACAGCGGCATGACGGCCTACGCCGACTTCCAGGATCGGGAATTCGAGATGGCCGACCGCGATGACTATCGAGCCATTCGCCATCAGGCCTTTGTAGGCGCCGGTTACTTCGACGAGGTTCAGCTCACGATCACCGGAGGAGAATCGGAGACCGTGGCCATGCGCGGTTCGACCGAAGAAGACCAGTTTTGATGGGCCGCTGGTTTTGCTGACACGACACGCTGCCAATTGAGCTCGCGATGTTATCGGCGCGATGGCGATTGGCAGCGTGGAGAGCACCACACTTTTTTGCAGTTTAAGAAGCTGTCAAAATAATGTCGGACCGAGTGAGACCGAGAAGATTTTGCCGCAGTTTTCGATCGAAAGACGAGGCCTAGCAGCGCTAAGTCGAGGATTTTCGACGGAAACTGCGGTCTAAATCGGCCGGAAATCACGACGGGAGACTTTTTTGATAGCTTCGAATGCCGCCGAGTCGTATTCACGGCGGCACCAGGTGGCCTGGGGGTCAGGGGCCCTTCGCGACGCCCGTATCCTGCGGGCGAGCGAAGGGCCTCTCTTATGTTGTCAACCTGTGCTCCCCGCACGGCGCAAGGCCGGGGAGGCCGCAAAAACACACGGAGAATCAAGAGACAGCGGCGCAGTGACATAGCGGCACAAGGCGCGCAGGGGAAGCTGACCCCACCGGTTTCAGGCCGGTGGTGAAGGAGTTTGGCAACGTAGCGAGGCGGGAAGTTGGAGCGACCCCAGCGGTTTTATGCCGGTGGTGAAGGAGTTTGGCAACATAGCCGTGGTCAGCCCCGGTCTACCGGAACTGACGAGGCTTCTGGCGAATTTCGTCGCGATCGACGACGATCGATTGACACGTCGATTTAGATCGTTTTTGCTCCGAGCGCGTTGGTATCGATTGAGACGTGCCAACGATGAGCTGCCCCTGGAGACTGTACGATGAAAAAAATTGTCCTGACCATCCTCGCCATTGCGATCGTCGCCTCGATCGGCTTTTTCGTGATGCCCGCACCGACGGCCCCGGGAGAAGTCGTCTCCAGCGACCGCGAGCGGGATACCTCCCCCGATATCGATGACGAGGCATTTACCGCGTTCACCAGGGACAACCGCGACTTTTCGTTCGCTCTGGTCGACCAACTTCGCGCCGGGGAGGGCGACGACGCAAATATCTTCGTGTCGCCCCATTCGGTCTCTTCGGCGCTGGCAATGTTATATGCCGGTGCCGACGACGCCACCCGCGAGCAGATGGCGGACACGCTGCGTTTTGTTCTCGCCGACGACGAACTCCATTCCGCCTTCAATCGCCTCGACCTCGCTCTCGACGAACGCACCAAGCGAAGACTCGGTGATGACGGAGACCCCTTCGAACTGAGTATCGTCAACCGGGCCTGGGGCCAGCGCGGGTTGGACTATCTCGATACCTATCTCGACCGTATCGCCCTCGATTACGGGGCTTCGATCACCACCGTGGACTTCACCGACAGCCCCGATCAGATTCGCAACGATATCAACACCTGGGTCGAAGAGCAGACCCATGACCGTATCCAAAACCTTCTTGCCGACGGCAGTATCTCGCCAGATACTCGATTTCTCCTCGTCAATGCCATCTACTTCTACGGCAGTTGGCAGCATCCATTCGACGAAGACGATACGGAAGACCGCGACTTCCATCGGCTCGACGATACGACGACGGAGGTTCCGACGATGTACCAGGAGGAGTCATTCGGATATTTCCGAGACGACCAGACCGTCGGCGTCTCACTTCCGTACGTCGGAGGCGACGTCTCGCTTATCGGTTTGATGCCCGCCGAAGAAGACGCCGACTTTCCCGGCTGGGACGAGCAATTTGACCGCGCCGCCTTCGATGAGTTCACCGACGAAATGGAGAGCCGTGAGGTGCGGGTCTACTTTCCAAAATTCGAAGCCGAAACCGACTATCAAATGTCGGAACCGCTCAAGGCGATGGGGATGGTCGACGCGTTCGACGACTGCGACGCGGACTTCAGCGGTATTACCGGTATCGAACCATGCACCGCCTACGAGTCGCTGTATCTCTCGGAGATCTTCCACCAAACCTTCATCAGCATCGATGAAGAGGCCACGGAGGCCGCCGCGGCGACGGCCGGAGTGATGCAGGCTGCTGCATCAGCAGAACAGGACCCTACGCCGGTGGTCCGTTTCGACCGCCCCTTCCACTATGTGATTTACGACCACGATACTGAGACCATTCTATTTTACGGACGAATGGTCGATCCCTCTCGATGAGGACCGGCACAAACTCCGC
>CAYUPT010000219.1:5075-6731 GCA_964446725.1 uncultured Bradymonadales bacterium
GTCGGCGGTGTAGTCGAGTCGGTTGTCGTCGAGGGTCGGTTCCATGTGGGCGTCGAGGGCTGTGATGCCGTGGTAGGCGTAGATCGCGAGCATCCGATGCCAGTACTCCAGATTGTCGTTTTGATACAGTGACGCCAGATCGTCGTGGATCGTCGCCATGCGATCGTCGTAAACCTGACGCGTCGCTTCGAGATCGTCCGGTGATCCGAATAGCGACAGTCGGGCTTCGTCGCCGATCGAAAGCAGGCCCCGTTCGGGCGTCTGGTAGGTTTGCTCAGTATCGATGTCCATATCCACCGCCACCGCGATCTGTGCGCCGGTGGTTTCGGCCATGCTCGCCGAGATCGGAATGTCCGGCGGGGGAGCCCCGGCGTCGTTGTGTAACATTCGTACGAGATTGTCGTATCCGTCGGCCATCAGGACGATGCCGGCGTCGGATTGTTCGGTTGCATAGACGTTGGATGATGGCGAGCCGAAGGCGAACCGCAGCTGTGGCGGCTCGATGGGCATCTCCCAGGCGTCGTGACCATCGACCTCCAGGTGCTGCGCCCCGGCGGGAGGAGAGAACTCACCCAGGATCACGGCTCCGATCCATCCCTGTTCATCGACCAGCACCAACGCTCCCTCGATATCCCCCGGATCGACTCCGTAGTGCGCGCGGGTGGTTTCGCTCAACTCGTCGCGAAGGCCCTCGACGGTGCCCCGGTCGCCGGGCTCGGCCTGAGGGGCGGCAATCGGCAGAAGACTGGCGTCGAGCAACTCCCAGATCGCCGGACCGGTAACCGCACCGACGAGCCGCGTCTCTTCGGGAATCGCCGCTCCAGCCCGGTCGTACAACTGGGCGGTATCGATGTCTGGCGCCAGCCAGTCGTCTCGGTGGTCCGGCTCCGGTTCATCGGGGGACGTGGAGCATCCCAACAGGGCGAAACAACACGCGAATATCACGACGGCAGATAGGCGAAGCGACGGCACGGTACCTCCTGCAAGATTCGATGGGGGCAAGCACGCTGACTCAAAGCGCTACGCCGAATGCACCAGCAGAGCTTCGTTGTCAATATGTTGCCAAACTTGGCTCCCCAGCGGCACAAGACACGCTGGGGCCGCAGGTTCAGGCGGCCAAAAGGGGGCTCGGTGCGGGCAATGGCTTCGGGTGGTATGTTGTCAAACTTGGCTCCCCACCGGGTCAAGCCCGGATGGGGCCGTTCGTAGTCGGCGGGCGTGGCGGTATGTTGTCAGACTTGGCTCCCCACCGGGTCAAGCCCGGTTAGGGCCGCTGACCCCACCGGTTTTAGGCCGGTGGTGAATCAGTTTGGTGACATAGAGCCGGTTGGGGCCGCAGGGGGAGGAAGACCCCACCGGTTTAAGGCCGGTGGTGAATCAGTTTGGTGACATAGAGCCGGTTGGGGCCGCGAAATAAACGGCGAATTAATGGGGATGCTCAGCGTGCATTGTACCTCCGCGCTTCCGTGTCCTCCGCGATTCAGCGGCGGGGATGGCTCAGCGACTCAGCGGTACTCAGCGAGCTCTTTCGCGGCTCAGTGATTCAGCGATTCAGCGTCCTCCGCGCCTCAGCGTTCTCCGCGCTTCAGCGTCCTCCGCGCTTCCGCGTGCTCTGTTGTCTCAAAATTGACTGATGCGATCGACGAAGTCCGGCCG
>CAYUPT010000220.1:0-6731 GCA_964446725.1 uncultured Bradymonadales bacterium
GAGTTGGACGCAATGTCGCGCGGTTGCCCGCTGGGCGGCGCCGCGAGTAGAGCCCGCGGTGCCGATCCGGACCATGGGTCGATTCAAAATCGTGTGACGGACCTCTTTTCTACACCATCGCGCTGATCTGGCAAAGGCGCAGTGCTTCGCTGTGGCGCGCGGCGTCGGTGAGAGGGCCCGCAGATAAACGAATATAATTGGGCCCGACGGGGTCGTCGGGGCTCGGAACTGGCTACTCGCTACAGGTCGTCTGGTCTAATGGTGGCGGGCGTCGACCTGTGGTGCCACGACGTCGCGCAGGTATCGGGCGACTTCGCCCATGCCGTCGACGCCGATTTCTTCGCCCAGTGACTGATTGTAGTTGGTGGTACCGTTGATGTCGTAGGTGTAGCGGTTGCCGTCGGCATCTTCCACAAATTCGATGCCAGCAATTTCGATGCCTTCGCCGGCACACATCGCGATGTATCGCGACACCAGTGGATCGTCTTCGCTCAGCGGCGACTGGCGAAATTTACCGCTGGAGTCGACGGGACAGTTGTCGGGGTTTTCTTCGGCCTGTTTGACCTGACAGACATCGGAGGGGCACAGCTGAAAGCCCTCGTCTGTGGAGCTCTCCATGGCCAGGACCATCCGGCCTCCGACCAGTTCGACGCGCGTAATATGGGACTCCGCCGGTTCGATGTAGTCCTGGACGATGACCTGGCCGTCGGGTCCGAAGTCGAAGTCCTGGTCGTCGAGATGAGCGGCGAGTTCGTCGGCCGACGAAAAGAGGACGATCCCCAGACCTTTGCCCCCGCGATTGTGCTTGGTGATAAAGGGACCGTCGAAATTTTGGGCGACGTCCACGAGTTGCTGGCGGCCCACCGCCAAAGCGGTCTGAGGGGTCTGTATGCCGTATTGCTGGAGCACCATAAACTGGCGCATCTTGCTCATCTCGAGCTCGAAGGCGTCGAGTCCGTTGACGACCCGGGCGTCGTGCATCTCGAGCCAGGCCAGATATTCCCTGGTCAGTGCCACGCTGAAGTCATGGCCGCGGGTATGCGACGAGGGACTCATGCGGTTTAAGTAGATGCCCGGCTGCGGTGTTCCGCTGATGGTACCGCGCCGAATGGCGATGGGCCGGGGCCTCAGGCCGACGTCTTCGATGGCGTCGACGAGCGGGGGGAGCCAGTCGGAATTTTCATACAGAATGTGGACGTCCATCGAGAACTCGCGTCAGGTGGATTGTCGGTGGGGGGGGAAGGCGGCGGAGGCCGGCGGATCGTCAGCACAAGTGCCCAGCGATCCGCCGGGTGGAGCGAGGCGATCGGAATTCAGGGATCGACGCGAAGGATTTCGTCGCTGTCGTAGCTGGCCAGCCAGAGGTTTTCGTCGGGCCCGATGGTCATGCCGCGGACGCCGTCGTCGACATCGATGCGCGC
Organism: uncultured Bradymonadales bacterium; assembly: GCA_964446725.1. GTDB lineage: Bacteria > Myxococcota_A > Bradymonadia > Bradymonadales > Bradymonadaceae > SLJM01. The sequence goes on from CAYUPT010000220.1 coordinate 1,422, forward strand.
CAACTCGTCGCCGCTATCGGTGTCAAAGGCGATGACTTCGGACGTTCCGTGATTGCTGACGAAGAGTCGGCCGTCGTTGAGGGCGATGCCCGTCGGGTCGTCGAGATCACCGTCGGCAAAGACTTCGTATTTCGTACCGGTCATCTCCATATGTTCGGTCAGCGGCTCGTTCCAGTCGCCGAGCGTGTTCAGTGGATCGCCGCTGTCGATATCGAGGCGCAAGACGCGCTGGTTGCCGGTATCGTTGATGTACAGCCAGCCGGTGTCGTGGTCGACGATCATGTGACTGGGAAGCTCGTCGTGGCGCTCGATTTCGACGTCTTTGTGTCGATAGATGCGTCCGTCGGAGTGGTCGGAGCCGCCGGGAGGATGGGGCTCGTAGAAGTCGTAGCGCACCATGTAGCCGTGGTAGCCATCGTAGACCCAGTAGGCGTTGCCCTCTTCGTGGGCGATGCCCATCGAAAACGGGCTACCGTGGAGCATATCGAGGTGGCTTCCGTTGATATCCTGAGTCGGCGGATCTCCGACGTTGCCGTAGATTTCGAAGTCGCTCGACCACAGCGAGGGACCGGCAAAGGTCCCGTCGCCGTGATTGGCGTCCTGAACCCCGACGCCGGTGGCCCACTTGCCGGTATCGGCTCCGGCAAAGGCCAACGAGGTCGGTTTCGCCATGAAGTGAGCCGCATTGCCGTCCTTGATGGTCTCGGCTTCCTGGTCGTCGCCGCCGGCATCGAAGAGCGTCACGGTGGTGCCACCGGGGGAAAACGAACTGTACTCCTCGTTGAGGACCCACAGCTCGTGCTGGCGGTCTTCGGCGGGATGAAATTCGAGGTCGTTGGGAGTGTCGATGCCATCGGAGCTGTCGGCGATGACCGTCAGGTCCGGAGCGCTAACTTCCTCGCCGTCAAAAAACTCGGGCACCAGGGGCTGTTGTTCACTGAGGTCTACGGGCTCGGTGTCGTCGCCCGTAAATCCACATCCGGAAATAAGCAGGGCCAGTACCGAAGCACCGGCGGCGGTGCGCAATGTACGTAATCTCATGATTTTCCTGATGTTTCGTTTAATTTCATTCACCGCGCTGATCGCGGCGGTGTCGATGTATCGCATCTCATTGACATACAGGGATAACGGTTCGGGCTCCGAATGTCCAAACCGCACCAAGAACGACGGCCGGCGCCTCCTGAGAGCGGAGGCGCCGGCAGAGCATTCAAGCAGGTGGGTGATGGCTTATTTCTATCTCCACGACAGATTGTCGATGACGATCTGGGCGTCGCCGATAGACTGGATTTCGATGTCGAAGTCGCCGTCGACATCGATGTCCTCGATGGCGAACTCGTGGACCGGATAGGGGACATCGCCATCTTCATTGATGACCTGGGAGGTGCCGACGGAGTCGCCGTTGACAAAGACTTCGACCTGGCGGTCGTTGTCGCTCGTAAAGCCCTGGGCGAGTTCCATCGACAGCGACGAGATGCCGCCGGTGAGGGTCTCGGAGGTGATGGAACTCGACGGGTCGCCGTCGAGCATCACGCTGGTGCCGTCGATGGTGTAGTCCGACGGGCTGCGGCGGACGTCCTGGTAGTTCCAGGTGACGTCGTTGTCGCCGACGAAGCTTCCGGTTTGGTAGCTGGTGGCGCTCATATCGGCGTTCTCGAAGGTCTCGAGTTGAGAGTCGAGCTCGTAGGCACCGATCGAGCAAGCGCCGCCGGCCGGGCGATCGACACCGCGTTGGTCGTGGAGGATGAGTACATCGCCGATATCGGCGCACTCGTCGGCGGGGATGGCGGCCCGCGCCGGGCTCGTGTCCTGGGGGGCTCGGGTCATCGAAAAGCCGCCGTTGTCGGCCAGAGCTTCGAGCAGCGGATCGAGGGGCTCGTCTACACTTCCGACCTGGTCGTTGTTTTCGCCGTCGACGAAGCCGCCACCGCCATCTTCGATGCCGATGATATTGTAGCCCAGGCTGATGGCGTCTTCAGCGAGTGAGCTGGAGTAGCCGATATCCTGGTAGTTGCCGGTGGCGGTATTGCCGGCGACGATGGTGCGACCGATCAGGAGATCGGTGACGCTATCACCGAAATGTAGAACGCCTCCGGCGGTGTCAGCGCTGTTACCGGTGATTGTAGAGCCGATGATGGTGGTAGTATGCCAGTAAATGTAGACTGCACCACCTCTCGTGCCGGCAGTGTTATCGACGAGCGTCGAGTCCTCAATCCGGGTATTATCACCGGTCAGATACAATGCTCCGCCGCGAGTCCCGGATTCGTTGTCGTGGAGCAGACTCTGGCGGGTATCCACCGTAGTCACCGAGGAGCCGCCGCCCGACGTCGCAATCGCACCGCCTCGGCGATCGGCTTCGTTGTGTCGAAAAATGCTCTCACGGATATCGGCGACAGCAGCGGTGGATACATAGAGGGCGCCGCCGTCGCTGCCGGCGCTGTTTTCTTCGAAGATGGTGTGCGTTGCAAAAAGCTCTGCGTCATCGCCGAGGCGGATCGCGCCGCCGGACACACTGCTGTCACCGCCGGTGATCACCAGATCGTAGAGGCCGAGGTAGGCGTCGTCGGATACATTGAAGTGGCGGCTGTTGTCGTCGCCGTCGATGGTCACGGCGTCGCCTTCGGTGCCGAAGAGCTCGATGGAGTGGTCAATGGCGATCTCGTCGCCCGAAAGGACGACGTGTTCGACGTCGTCGTAAAACTCGATGCCCGTGCCATCGACGGAGTTGTCGATAATATCGCGAAGTGAGCCGGGACCGTCGTCGGCTTCGGTGGTCACCAGCGTCGGTTCACCGACTTCCAGTTCGATGGTCTGGCTTCCGTTCGAATCCAGGGTAAATGCGTCGTTGGTCACCGTGACATAGCCCTCATTGCCCAGTGAATCTTGGGGCAGGGTCTCGACGGTTACCGTGTAGTCGCCGGGAAGGACGTCCGAGAAGGTCGCCGGGCCATCGACGACTTCACCAAAGCCGGTGTCGGCACTGATGTGGACTTCATAGAGGTCGGGATCGCCGTATTCTTCGACGACGACTTCGATCTCGCCGGGGATCGGCTCGTAGTTCGCGTCGATGTGAGCGGTGTCATCGCTAAAGACCGTCGTCGACATCGGCGAGTCATATACGGTGTAGATGACGCCATCGTCTTCCACGTCGCCAAAGGTCGCGGTGTAGTCGCCGGGGTCAGTGGAGTCGACGGTGACATCGGAGCTGTAGGTCTGATCGAAGCCGTTGCCGGTAATCTGGATATCCGGCGAAAGATTGCTGGGAAGTCCGGACGTCGAGACCTGCAGGGTGCCGGAGATAAGGCTGTAGTCGACGTTGGCCGTCGCGGTGTCGGCGCTATTGACGGTGATCGTCTGGTCGGCGCCGCCACCGTAGGTCGCCGGGGAATCGACGACATCGGCGGCGGAGACGGTGTAGTCGCCGGGCAGGAGGTCATCGAAGGTGTGGTCGGAGTCGATGGTCTCATAGAAGCCGTTGTTATCGGTGACGGTGACGTCGGCGGGATTGCCGCCCAACTCGCCGCCGATATCGACGGAGAGTCCGCCGTAGATGACGTCGTATTCGATGATCAATTCAGGGTTGATTCCGCTTTCGACGTCGACACTCGTGGAGGTGCCCTCGTAGGTCGCCGGCCCGTCGGTGACGTCGGTGATATCGACGGAATAGGTGCCCGGTTCCAGGCCGGCGACGGTGGTCGACGAGGAGACAGACTGGGATTGGTTGTCGCCGACGAGTTCGACCAGGGCGCCGACACCGGCGGGCAGTCCCTGGATGTCGACCGGGAGTTCGCCGGGGATAAATTCGTAGTCGACGGACGCTTCTGCCGTTTCGCCGCTGGCGATATCGACCGACGTCGCGTCGGCTTCGTAGGTAGTCAGTGCGTCGGTGACGTTGTGGGGCTCGAGGTCGTAGGCCCCGGGTTCCAGGGTCAACTCGCCGCTCTGGGGCACCGAGGTCGTCTCGCCGTCGGCGTCGATGACGTCGATGTCGTGGTCGACACCGTCGGGAAGTCCCTGGACGTCGACGTCGAGATAGCCGGGATCGATGATGTATTCGACGGTGGCATCGACGGTCTGATCGCTGAGGATCTGGACGTCGACATCGGAGGCTTCATAGAGAATGTCGCCGTCTTCGACATCGGCGGCACTGATGGTGTAGCTCGTCGGGTACAGATCTTCGACGAGCCCGCTCTGGGGAATCTCCCAGGTGTCGTCGTTGCCTGTCAGTTCCAGGTCGTGGTCGACGCCGTCGGGAAGTCCCTCGACATCGACCTGGAGGTCGCCGGCAATGGCGTCGTAGTCGATGGTGACGTCCACATTGGCCTGTCGCTCCACGTCGACGGTCGTCTCTTCGGGCTCCGGCACATATATGGCGTCGTCGCCGACCGTGGCCGCCGAAATCGCGTAACTTCCGACGGGGGCCTCTTCGATGACGGTGGTCGCCGTGACTTCTTCAAAAAAGTCGTCGGGACCGTCGACGTCGATGGCCGCGTCGAAGCCGTCGGGCAATCCGTCGACAATGACTTCCAGCGTCCCCGGTGCAATCGGTTCGCAGTCGAGTGTGGCGTCGATGTCGACGGTCTCATTGCCGGGATCGTTGGTTTCGACACGGAGCGTCGTCTCGAATTGGTCGACCGCATCGCCGCAGGTGGCAGTGGCATCGACGGCGACAGCATCGTCGGCTTCGACGTCGCCACCGGCGGGGTCGACGTCGAGCCAGTCGGCACCGGTGCTGATGTCGAATTACAGGGAGTCGTCGCCGATATTCGAAAAATTGAATTGCGATGTCTCCGACTGCCCGAGCTCCAGTTGCCACGACAGCTCTTCGGCGTCGATCGCGACACCCGGATCGCCGTCGTCAGTGGCGTCATTTCCGGCGACGTCGTCGTCTCCGCATGCCATCACCAGCGGCAGGGCCGCCAATACAAACCATTTTTTCGACCAAAATTGTGACATTCCAACTCCTCAAAACTCGTGGTTCCGACCTGTTAAAACGGAAACGCAGACCGACATGAAGTCCCTGTAGCTGACGTCCGTCGGTGGAGCACTCCCAATATGAAATTCATCCGCGACCAGAGCACAAGTCGGGATTGCAATGCAAGTCGGCGAGCGACGACGACGGGCGACGGAGTTGGAGCGCCGGTGGCCTCGCCGGCATTACGCCAGCGGCGTAATAGTGTTTTTAGGGAGCGCCGGCGGCTGTGGTGGGAAAACCCATAGACGCCGGAGGCGTCAAGCCACCGGGGCCGGTGGCGCACCAGAGGCCCGCGGCGAAATGGGTTGGAGCGCCGGCGGCCTCGCCGGCATTACGCC